>JAHAWU010000115.1 GCA_018383815.1 Candidatus Jordarchaeia archaeon
CTTGAAAAACCAGAACGCCTTTGAGAAAAAACCAAGAAGGGAAAGAAAAACACACGTAAACCCCAAAAATTCATCCGAATCTATAGACCTGGAGGCAGTACCTTAAAGGCGATTAACTTCTCTGATATCTGCTTAAAACCGCTTCCAATATCTGAGTTTTGGGATTCCGGACTCTTTTGTGCTCCGGTCATCGACTTGTATTGTATATTCATAGCTTTAGCCATCTCGTTCACTGTGATACGGCGAACAACCCCGGAGGAACCTGCTAGATACGCCTCTGTCCTGGCCATAGCGTATGGTAAAGCACCGAAACCGCGGGGGTACTTTCCTAGATTCTTTTTCAAATATTCCTTTAATTGGTCCCAGTTCCATTCCTCATAGCCTTCTGGAGGTTTCTCGCCGAGTTTATCTGCTTCAAACTCTATCGCAAACTTTTTCACAAAACGTGAGTAGACCGGGCCGAACAGCTTATTGTCCACCGTTTTAGCGTTTGAAATGCCTATATCCACAATTGTATCGAAGTCAATTTGACTGTAGGGCGTTTTAATTTTTTCCATTAATCCTCGACCTCACCTTTTATGAAAAGAATCTTGTCGCTTCATAAAAATATATGCACTTTAATAATTAAACTCACCATAAATTACGCTTCACAAAATATTTATTTTTCTATGTCTATTGTGGACTTCACAAAAATCACTAATCAAACCAAATAAAATATTTTATTTTGCAAACTTTTTGATGAATTTTTGTAACTTTGCAACGTTAAATTGAAAAATTTACAGAAAACCGAAAAACATTTTAAGTAAACTCTCTAGGCGATAAAGCACAAAAAATAACGACGTAAATAGGGGAAAATGCTTTGTTAGGGCGTTTTCCCCACCTTGGATTCGAATTTGGCGGTGTTTACTCCATATGTCAAGCTGCACTCCTATCTATGAGGATTCCCTTTTTTGTGGCTGGATTCTTGAAGGGAAATTTCCCCATTTTTAACACAAACATGTATAAAATGGGGGGCTGGAGGGCATGAGAAGCAACCAAGCCAGGGCGGGAACGCCACAAAAACCAGTCATAAGGAGTCCTGTTTGAACATATGGGTTTACTGGAATCCTTTTTGGGCTTTTTGGAGGAGAGTTATAACTTCGCTATCGCTGGTTTGGCTAAAATCGTAGTAGAACTGGCCCACGGCTTCGAATGGTTCCTGAGTGATTAGTGAAATTACCTCGTCCGCCTCCTCCTCCACCTTTTTCACCGCGCTTGGGGGACCTACCGGTACTGCTACCACTATTTTTTTGGGTTTCTGTTTTCTTATTGAGCGGATTGCTGCTCTCATAGTGGCTCCGGTTGCCAGTCCATCATCCACTATAATAACGATCTTGTTTTTGACTGGGATGGGTTGCAGATCTCCGCGGTAGGTTTTTGTTCTTCTTTCAATCTCCTTAATCTGCCTTTCGGCTTCTTCCCGAACGTATTCCTCCGAGAAGGTCACATATCTTTTTATTTCGGGATCGATTATTATGGTTCCGTCCTGTGTAACGGCGCCTATGCCTAGTTCGGGATCGATGGGTGAGGGTATTTTGCGGGGAACAACTATATCCAGAGGAGCTCCCAGTTCTTTGGCTACTTCAAAGCCCACAACCACGCCTCCCCTAGGAATAGCTAGAACGACTATGTTGCTTCCCTTATACTTTAACAATTCTTTAGCCAATTTTTCACCGGCATCAATCCTGTCCCTAAACATTTACTTCACCAAACTCAGGTGGTTCCAAAAATTGTCCCCACCGTACTTTTGGGTATGATTTTTACCCCATTTACATTTTTCTGTCAGATTTGATTTCTTTACGTTATTTTTATATTTTAAACTTATGATAGTGTTTTCTGCCCTAAATTCCATGGGGATGTGTGTTTTTGGCTAAGGATTTGGTGTCTGAGATAGATGAGATTTTTAGGCCGCGGTCTGTTGCAGTGGTTGGTGTGAGTGACAAGGTGAACCGGCTGGGAAACTTATTATTGTACAGTTTTGTGGACATGGGATTTGAGGGAATGATTTATCCTATTAACCCCAAAGAAGAGACTGTTATGGGTTTCAAGTGCTACCCCAGTATAAGGGATATTGAGGGCCCCGTTGACCTTGTGGTGGTTTCGGTACATCCAAGATATGTTCCCGGAATAGTTGATGACTGCGTTGCCAAAGGGGTTAAAGCCGTTGTTATCTTCAGCGCGGGTTATAGGGAGAGAGACGAGGAGGGAAAAAAGAAGGAAATGGAGCTTGTGGAGAAGGCTCGAGCGGGCGGTGTGCGAATCATTGGTCCCAACTGTATGGGGCTTTATTCCCCCTCATCCAAGATTTCCTTCTTTCCAGGTATGCCCAAGGAGAAGGGTGAGGTGGCCTTCCTTTCTCAGAGCGGTTCACTAACAAACATTATGGGGTTTTTCGCAAGCCTAAGGGGCATACGCTTTAGTAAAATGATAAGTGTGGGAAATGCCAGTGACTTGGACGTAAATGACTTTCTAGAATACTTGGGAAGTGACCCTGAGACCAAGTTGATTATTTGCTACATTGAGGGGGTTGAGGATGGACGTAGATTTTTCAAATTGGCCCGGGAAATATCGAAGAGGAAGCCTATAATTATTTGGAAAGTTGGGGAAACCGAGGGAGGAAACAGGGCAGTAAGGTCCCACACTGGTTCGCTTTCGGGTTCGAAGGAAATCTGGGATGCGGTAATTAAGCAGACCGGCTTGATAAGAGTGGAAAATCACATTGAACTCATTGGATTTATAACTGCCTTTCAAAACCCCTATCTTCCAAGAGGAAACAGGGTTGTGGTTATGTCTGGTCCTGGGGGTCCCGCGGTGTCTACTGCTGATGCTTGCGAGAAAGCGGGGCTCAAATTAGTCAAGCTTTCGGAAGAGACTAAAAAGAAGCTGGCTGAAATTATTCCAGAATTTGGAACCAGCGTGTCAAACCCTGTGGATCTCAGTCTCTCCTCATCATTTGATGTGGAAATGTATCCCAAAGCCACAGAGATATGTGGACTTGACGAAAACGTGGATATGCTTGTTGAAGTAATTCCCGCCCTGAACAAACAAGTTATTGAGCGATTAATTGAAGTTCAGAAAAGGGTTAGGAAACCAATTGCTGTTATAACCTCCATAGAGTTTGTCACGGCAGGTTCGCAACTTGGCAAATTGTTTGGAGTAGTAAGCCCAGAAGAACTGACCCAAACACTCATGAGAATGTATCAGTCGGGAATTTCGGTACACTCATCAGAGCAGGAGGCGGCAAAAGCGCTAATGGCGTTACTGAAATACAAAGAATTCTTAGAAAAAAATAGGTAAATGGATGGAAGCTAATAAACCAAAAACCTAAAGGCCGCCCTGCCTCAAAGGTAGAAGGCCTCTTAAATAAGTGGGACTCATAATTATTTCGCTAATTTTATATCCTAAAATGAATAAATTGTGTTTCACATTTGTTCTCTGGGATGAATTATCTTGTCTAAAGATGTAGTTTCCCAAATAGACGCACTATTCCACCCCAAATCTATTGCATTTTTCGGTGTTAGCGGTAAAAAGCCTAAATTGGGAAACTTCCTTCTCCAAAGCTTCATAGATATTGGATACGATGGAAAACTCTACCCCATAAGCCCCGACGATGAAACAGTGATGGGCCTGAAGGCCTATTCCCGCCTTAAAGAAATCGGGGAACCTGTTGATCTCATAGTGATTTCTGTACGGCCGGATAAAGTGCCCCAAATAATTGAGGAAGCCGTCCAGAAGGGGGTTAAGGGGGCAGTCATTTTTACTTCAGGCTACGGGGAGAAGGGCGTCGAGGGAAAGCGGAGAGAGAAGGAGCTGGTCAATATTGCGAGAAAGGGCAACCTGAGGATAATTGGCCCCAACTGTATGGGCTTCTACTGTCCCTCCACAAAGCTGTCATATTTTCCGGGTTTATCTAGGGAGAGTGGATCCATAGCTTTTATTTCCCAGTCTGGTTCCCTATCCAATATTGTTGCCTTTGCAGGGAACATGAATGGCTTGTTTTTTAGTAAGATGGTTAGCATTGGAAACTCGTGCGATTTAGATTTTAATGATTTCCTTGAATACTTTGGAGAGGATCCAGAAACTAAAGTTATTGCCTGCTATTTGGAAGGGGTTTCAGACGGGCAAAGATTTCTCAGACTAGCGAAAAAGGTTTCCATGAAAAAGCCCATCATCGTTTGGAAGGCTGGTTGTACACAGGGTGGCGCTAGGGCTGCGGGTTCACACACGGGCTCCATTGCGGGAAACAGAGAAATATGGGACGCTGTTTCCAAACAAGCGGGACTGATACGGGTGGAAAACCTTTCCGAATTATTTGGACGATTAGGCGCATTCATCAACCCTTATTTGCCAAGGGGAAACCGCGTAGCAGTTGTTTCTGCTCCTGGGGGTCCTGCGGTCTCCACATCTGATGCCTGTGAGCAGGCGGGACTGAAACTGGCAGTATTCTCAGAGGAGACCAAAATTAAGCTTTCAAAATTGTTCCCTGAACTTGGAACCAGCGTTTCCAACCCTGTTGATATGGGTCTCAGTGTGGCTTTTGACAAAACAATTTATCCGCGTTGTGCAGAAATTGTGGGGCAAGATGAGAATGTAGATATGGTGCTGATATCCCACTTCGTAATAGATGAGGAATACGCGGAGAGCCTAATAGCAGTGCAAAATAAAATCAGGAAGCCTATGGCTATTGCCACAAACATGGAACAATTGAAGGGGAAAGATTTTGGTCAGACATTCAAAACTATTAACCCGGACAATTTGCCCAAAATACTAAGAAGGCTCTACGAGTCGGGAATTTCGATGCACTACACCGAGCAGAGCGCGGCAAAAACACTAATGGCGCTGCTGAAATACAAGGAATTCCTAGACAAAAATAGGCAAGAAATAGAAAGTTAAGACTCCACATTTTATATGGATACTCGGCAATGATGTAGATTGTCCCTATGGCTTTCCGTTATCAATTTTTGCACTAGAACTTATTACTCCTCTTCTTTTCGGTTTCCAATATTTTAGGGGGTGGAACTCAAGAAGAGGAAATAGGTCACAAAAATCACCGAAAACCCATAAACACTAAGTTTTTGTACATCAAAAAATTGAAAAACTGTTATAAATATTTTTGCAATATGTCTCTGTCCAATTGACTATATTTTGACAGTACAACCAATTTTTCACAAAGGGACATAGAGTGTGATTGAGGTGAAGTGGATAACAAGGTTAACTGAGCTTCTAGGCTGCAAATACCCCATAATGGAGGGCGCCTATGCAGGAATCGGAACAGCTGAATTCGCTGCGGCGGTTTCAAAGACTGGTGCTGTGGGATGCCTCACCGCCATGACCAGCAAGACCCCCGAGGGTTTAAGGGAGGACATTCAGAAAATTAGGAGGATTACCAGAACCCCCTTCACAGTAAACATCACAATAGGGCTTTGCCCTCACATTGATGGAATGTTGGAAGTGTGCTTTGAAGAAGATGTTCCAGCAATTGAAACCGCTGCCTTCAGGCCTGATAGTTATGCGGAGCGTATCAAGAAGTCGGGAATAACGTGGATTCACAAGGCAGCTACAGTGGATTTTTGCAAACATGCAGAAAAACTAGGAGCAGATGCAGTGGTGCTTGTGGGGTTAGACGGCTATGGGTTTAAAAACATTAGGCAGTTGCCCACCTTTACCAGCATCGCTTGGGCGGTGCGACAGGTAGATGTGCCCCTAATTGCCGCCGGGGGTATTGGAGATTCACGAACATTTCTTGGAGCCTTATTTCTAGGTGCCGAGGGGGTTTACTTGGGTACAGCATTGATGGCTACGAAGGAATGCCCGCTATCCGATAAGATAAAGGAAAGCATAGTGGAAGCCAGACCAGATCATCCGGACCTTATACGTGAACTGCTTGCACCACCCATACCCAAAGATTTTGCCGAGGTTCTCAAGATGAGAGATAAAGTTCCCTTAGAGGAATGGCTCATCTCTCTAGAGAAGGTGATGCTCAAACATCCAGACTGGAAAGACGTTGACCCAGCCTACCTGCAACAGCTTATCCAGAGCGAGGGCACCAAGATAGTTGAATTTTTTCCCTCACTTGGCACCCGACCAAAGGGTCCATTTTCCTTCTCCTGTGGCTATATCGACCGAATTGTAACCGTCCAAGAGTTTATTGAAAACATGGTTAAGGGCGCTGAGGAAATTTTGGAAAAAAGAGCAGCAGAGTGGGAACTTTAAAGAACCCGCAAAAATGCTGCACATTTCAAAGGTAAGTCCACTCAAAATTGTGGGTTTAGTGTGCTAGGTGCAATGGTTACCTTTTCAGTTTTAGGGTAGATATGCTTGGGCTTTGCCTACAGCTACTTTTTCTCCATTTTGGTTGTCTACCCATAATTCTAAATCTATGAAGCTCATTTCCTTGGTTCTGGGATGCTTAGCCACCACTTTTCCGTAGAACTTTACGGTGTCCCCTGGGGTAACTGGTTTAATCAGTTTGATATCTATGGATTTTAGTCTACCGCCATCAGCATAGCACCAGTTTGTGACCACTTGGGTCATTTTGGCGATTGTCCACTGTCCGTGGGCGATGGTTTTACCAGTTCCAAAGAGATTTACTTCCTTGGCCCAAACTGGGTCTACGTGGATGGGGTTGAAATCAAGGGAGCCACAGGCAAACTTGGTGATTAATTCTTGGGTGACGTGTACTTCGATGGGTGGTAATTCGTAGTCCAGCTCCACATCCTCAAATTTTACCCTTTTATGCAACCAATATCACCCCTTGACGTATTCTTATGAAACTATTTTTTCGCTCCTTCAATTCTGTGTTCTTCTTCGCCCTTTGAGTAGGGGAGTATGAGGGTTCCCCACCATTTGGCGACTAACTCGTTTCTCTGGTTTATGATTTCTGAATAGTAGGTTAGGTAGCGTTTTCCCCTTTTTAGATATTTGTCGTAGGCTCGGGACTTGATTTTTAATACGTCTCCTTCGCGGATGGGCTCGTAGAACTCTATCTTTTGTCCGGGATTAATTGCGCCTGGAGTTCTAATCCAGCTGCCGGAACCGGTGCCAGCGATCCAGAATACCACTGGTGTGATGAACATTGGTGGGGCGATTCGCCCACCCCAGGGTGTTTTTTTGGCTGATTCCTCATCTTTGAAAACTGGGTTTTCTTCTTGGGTGCATTCTACGTAGGCGTCGATGTCTTCCTTCTTAACCACAAACTCTCTTTCTCCGAAGCCTTCTGTTCCTATCTCTACATCTTCCCATTTTTCATATTTGCTTTGGTCAACAAAGAAATCATATTGAAACTCTTTCTGCTTCTCGGTTTTCTGAAACCTTTTTATCAAGTTTTCCGCTTCTTTAGAAATTCTTACCAATCCTCTTCCTCCTGCATTTAAAGTTGTTCGAGGTCATATTTAACGTATAACAATGAACTCGCAGAATGCGTCTCCTTTTGCTGCGCATTTGACTTCTTCTGATATGACTGGGGGTTTTCCCTCTTTCTCAGCGAAGTAATTTAGAACTCCCTCAGCAGCATAGCCAAAGGGACAAGTAACCATGGGCTGTATTCCTCTAAGCTTGAGGTACTCACCCGCTTCTTTCCCGTAGAGTGATGAGTAGACTCTGAATACGATTTTTGCGTCACTAAACTCTATGATTTCTGAGCGCCCCCATCCCAGTTTGCCGAAGAATTTTAGCATGTTCTCAAAAACCTCTCTGGCTCCTAGGTGCGCGTTTTCCTTTGCTATTTCCCTGCAGTATTTACTTATGCCCCGCCTATAGACTGTCCTCATGGTATCGCCGAATTTGTCGTAGGGAGCTGCTGTGAAAGCTATGGACATAAGCACACTGGTGGTAAAAACCATTCTTTCGCCTCTATATAGCAGGGAGCCGTCATTAGATATTTTGAGGGAGCTTATGAACTCTTTAATCTCCTGTTCAACGTCCACTATCCCTCACCTTTAACAATCCACTCATCATATTCGTCGCCTAGAGCAAGAAACTTAACCTGTTCGCACTTCAGTTTTGGCACCTGTCTTCCTTTTCTCTCGATGGCCTTTTGAACCGCTCCGATCCAATTTGAACCCCAGGGAGATTCAAAGAAAGGGAACTCCTTTTTGAGATTCTCCACGTTGTTCCTGAGCCAAGAAGAAAAGAACTCATTGTACATTTGAATGATAACCTCTGGTTTTTCCAAGTCTGTTTTAACCGACCTTGTAAGACCCCATCCCCTAGGATTATTGAACTCGGCATAAGCCTCAATTACTCTCTCCGGGGGGGCACCCCTATCTATTAACTGATTTGCAATTGCAGCGCCGCTGAAGCTTACAAAGGGCCAAAGAAGCGTTTTAATAGAGGCACCCATAACTTTGAGGATCTCCATAAAAGTGATCATAAGCCACCTTTGAGGAACAAAGACATAACGCATTCCCTCAAAGAGAATCACTCCATCCTCATTTACCTCAATTTTTTCTAAAATAGATTTCAAGTCCGCATTTAACTTTTCTAAGGGAGGAGGAAAATCCCCTCTATCACTACCCTGAACCATCTTATCACACCCAAACCTGAAAATTTAGCTGCAAATCTATTAATGGAAAATCTAATATATATCTTTATATTCGTCGCTTGGCCGATTTAAACAAACAATAGCTGATAGTTATCCATGACTTCCACAAAACGGATTTTAATAAACACTTTCCTACGGACACCCTACGGTTAATGTAGAGAAGGAAATTTTCCCCTCTTTTCTTAAGAGTCCAAGTTTCATTGATTTCTTCCTCAAAAAATGGAAAAGTTAAAAGCAGGGTTTTAGTAAGATTGCTTTGATTTATATAGTGGTGTAAGCCTATTTTGTGAGAAGCCAGGAAAAGGTGTGAGCTATGAAGCAGACTTTTGAAACCCTTCTCTACGAGGTGGAAGAAGGCGTAGCCACAATAACCTTGAATCGCCCAGAGGTTTTGAACGCCTTTAACACCCAAATGAATCAAGACCTCAAACTAGCTTTAAAGAAAGCCAAAGAAGATGAGAATGTTAGGGCCATAATAATTACCGGTGCGGGTAGGGGTTTCTGCTCCGGAGCTGACGTTAAAAGCTTCGCTGAAGGTGTAGCCCTGGAATCTTTCAAAAAAATGGTGGAAAACGAGGAACTAATGGACCTGCTAATTTCACCCTACGACTTGATCAACGTGGAGAAACCGATAATCGCCGCCGTGAACGGAGTCGCCGTAGGATTCGGAATGAACCTCTGCATAAACTGCGACATCATAATAGCCTCAGAGAAGGCAAGCTTCGGAGAATTCTTTGTAAGAATGGGAATCCTACCAGACATGAACGGCTGCTTTATACTACCCAGAATCGTTGGAATACACAAAGCAAAAGAACTAATATTCACAGGAGACAGAATCGACGCCAAAGAGGCAGAACGCATAGGCCTGGTAAACAAAGTTGTCCCCCACGAGGAACTAATGCCCACCGCAAAGGCGCTGGCAAAAAAACTAGCTGAAAACGCACCTTTAGCAATAGGTATGGCCAAGAGGCTGATACATGAGGGATACGGTGAACTTTTCGGTGAAATGTTAAAACAGGAGATCCGCTACCAAGCCAAGCTATACGCATCCGAAGACCACAGAGAAGCGGCCCTAGCCTTCCTGGAAAAGAGAAAACCAGTATTCAAGGGAAGATAAAGTTAGAATACTCTCTCTTTTCACTTCTGGGCAATATAGACAGCATAATTAATATATCTCTTAAATTCTTCAGTTTTCAAATTTTTAAAACCCGTTTTTTCCAGAAGGTTAGTCCAGTACTGTTTGGGCTTCCAGACGAATGCGAAGAATAGCATAGCGAAAAACATTTTGGCATCTCTTAGAAGTTCAATGGTTATGAATTTTCCCCCGGGCTTCAAAACCCGCCTTATTTCGTTTAAGGCTTTGATTTTATCCCCTTCTTCACGTAACTCGTGAAGCACGGAACCCGCAGTAACTATGTCGAATGTATTATCGGGGTAAGGAATCTCTAAAATGTTACCATATTTGAATTCTACTCTGTTAATGACACCCTCCAGTTCTGCGTTCCTGTAAGCCTGATAAGGTGAATTACCACTCATACCACTGTAAATGTCTATGCCAACCACTTTCCCTTTTTTCAAGATCTTAGCCCAATTAATAGAAGTTGATCCTGTACCGCAACCCGCATCCAGAAGATATTCCTTACCCTTAACACCCTCATTTTCGGCAATCTGTTTCCACATATTAGAAGTGTATCGGGGTTTAAGTAACAAATAATGCATCGGCACATAAGAAGCTCCTACATATAATCCCACAAAAGCTGTAGGTATGCCGATGAGCAGTAAACTCCATCTCAACGGCCAATCAATGAAAAAACCTGTCAAAGCCACAATTAACCCCATTACGCCCACAATTGTGACTCCCAGGAAGGGTTTGAGAGCAACGTATCCATAGTTGGGCTTCTGTTTTTCCTTTACTTTCTTTGGGGCTTCCCCTTTTCTGGTTTTTAAAACGGTTCTTTTGTCTAAAATTATAATTCCTTCCTATTTTTCACTCAACTTTTTAAAGTTGTATACTTTTTCTCCCTTTTTTGAAGGTTTGAATAAACCGGAGCGTGTTATCTTGGAAATTATTTCTTCTTCCTTCATATGATGGTCGCTTAAGGATAGTATTCCACTCGGTTTTAGCACCCTGTGTAACTCTTTCAGCACGCTGTTTGGATCACTTAACGCGTGGAGGGTATCATAAAGTAGAACCACATCAATACTGCCACCGGGTAGGCCGGTTTTGCAGTCTGAAGTGATTGTTTCCACATTGGTCAATCCTTTTTTTGAAGAGATTTTCTGGACTGCTTGGGTGGCGAGTGGGTTTATGTCCAAGGCATAAATTTTTCCAGATGCTCCCGCTAACTCGGCTGCGGGAATTATGTAACTTCCAGGACCGCATCCATAATCAAGCACATGGTCTCCCGGTTTTATTCCCACCCCCCTTTTAGAATATTCATGGGTGGAGAAAAGAAGTCACGCAGCTTAAAGCTGAGCGTCATCATTTTAAAGTGAAGCTTATTTGGATTCATTAAAGTTTAATGCCCCCTGTTTTTGTCATCCTTTTCTTCTTTTTCTTCAGTCACTTCAAAGGGCTCTAGTGGTGCTTCTTCTGGGGCTGCAAGTATTTTCATTGCGAATCCTTTGAGTCCCTCAACTTTGGCTATGGCAATTCCTTTGTTTAGGTCCCCCATTACTATGAGGGCGTCTCCGGGATTGATTTTGAACATTTCACGGGCTTCTTTGGGTATCACTATTTATCCTCTTTCGCCCACTTTTACGGTTCCGAAAATGAACTTATCTTTACCTATCTTCGCCATAATTCACACTAATCATACAATTCATATTTATTGTGCAAATCCTACAATTCATATGATTTAAATCTTTCCGCATGGTCAATCAGATTTATTATTATTTGATTCCCCCCGCTAGTCATTACTTCACCATCCTTCCTCAATTTAAGAAAAAATACTTAAAAAGGACATAAAGTTGCAATTTTTGTTCTTTTCCACTTTACTAAGTGCAGCAAAGAGGGACAGTTTCGTGAAAAAATGAGAGAAAAAGGTAGGAGAGATAAACGGAAACAGAAAACTTTGCTGAGATAAAAACATAGATGTGTGGCAGAATTTTTCGGGTTAACCGACAATCGCTAGTTTTCCTTGATAGGGAGTTACATAGTTTTGGGGTTAAACAGTGTCCTCCTGAAGATGACTTGAGCTATTTCCTTCAATTGCAATTTTTCGGGGAATTTTTTGGGTTAGATTTTTCACTTAGCCATAGCAATTGTATAGTTTGCTTATTTTTGAAACTTTTATAACAATTTACAATAAATTTATATATTTAATTATTTCCATTAATATTTGTTGGAGTGGTTCATGCACATAAATTCTGGGAGAAATACTAAATGTACGGGGTAGTGAGGAAACCAGAAGTAGATAGAAATTCGCAAGACTTGGCTAATGGGTTTGAAAGACCTTGCAGAGGTTGCGAAAAGCTTGTAGGAATATCCATTTTGTATGATGTAAGCGTCTGTGGAAGGGTTCCGTTAAACTATCATTACTCCTGTGAAGAGGGAAGTGTTTTATCCGCCATTTCAAAGAGGGATGGCGGATGTCCGATCAATTCATTCAAGCCCTCAAAAGGCGGAGAAATTGAATTAACACCCGAATCCCTGATTAAAAACGGTTTCAGAAAATTGAATTACGAAAAGTACATCGCAAAGTTGGATCCAAATCACCCTGAAGCGAAGCGTTACGGTGAAATAATAATCCACCCGGGCGAAGGGCTTCTCAGGTTCATTTCCCAAATCTATGATGTTTGGATAAAGGCAAGGGAAATCAATGACGAAAAATAATACGACTCAGAAATTCGGGGCAACAAAAAAGGCACATAGTATTTTGTGAGGTTCTTGAAAATTTTTCTGTAAATAAAAATTTCTTTACATAAAACTAGCCGCAAAAAAAGGTAGGATTTGCACATCTACTTTCAAAAACCTTCCAGACATCGTGCTTATAATATTGGGGGGAGCATACCAAGATGAAATTTTAAAATTTAATCGCTCCACCTTTTTGAGGATATGCTTTTTGACTGGACAAACCAGGGCGCAATGTAATGTGTGTGTATTTTTTGTTTGGGGGTATGTAATTTTTGTTGTGGGCCCTGTTTTTGGGGAGGCTTCCTAAGCCTCCTTCTCCATTTTTTTGAGCCCTAAAATGTTTTTTTGAGGGGGAACATTTTTACCTAGTGTCCCTAAATAGTTTATTTAATGTTGTTAGTTCTTTGTGGTGCTATCCGGTAAGTTAACAGCTCTTGTAGGCTCCACACGTGGTCTGTCACTCCGGCTGACATGGCGGGGGTC
>JAHAWU010000116.1 GCA_018383815.1 Candidatus Jordarchaeia archaeon
AGTGGAGAGGTTCATGCCCTAGGGCAGGTGCTCCCCTGTGAAGCAGGAACCGAACACCACTGGGAGAATGTCCTAGATGGGTAAGTTTCGGACAACGGTTTATGTCATTCTCCACGATATAAGTCGCAAAAAGTAAATTCACCCAAAAATAAGGAGAAAAATATGGTATGGAGATGTAAGGTAACAAGTTGGCATAGATGCAATTTCCCCTTCGTGAGGTGGCATGTTTGAATAGGGCGCATGAAGTGTATGGAGGAATATACATCATTGGAGGCTCAGATATTACGCACAGTGCTGATTGTAGTGTATATCTGGTTGACTGTGGAAAGGACACGCTTGTTTTAATAGATTCTGGCGCAGGGTCCAGCTACAATCTACTGGTGGAGAATGCTGAATCGCTAGGATTTAATCTCACCAATCTCAAAGCCTTAATACTCACACATAAACATGTAGACCACATAGGTGGAGCGGCCAAATTTAGAAAAAACTATGGATGCAAGGTAATAGCCCATGAATTAGACGCAAAAGGGATAGAGGAAGGAGAAAGATTCCTAACAGGAGCCGAAGCCTACGGCATACTTCTTGAACCCTGCCCCATAGATATAAAGTTAAATCAACCAGAAACCAAAATCACATTTGGCCAACTCGAATTCAACCTCATATGGACACCTGGACACACTCCCGGAAGCATATCTGTAGTAGTGGATGTTAAAGGAAAACGCGTGCTTTTTGGCCAAGACATCCATGGACCACTCATACCTGCCTGGGGTGCAGATATTGAAAAGTACAGGGAGTCTATGAAAAAGCTAATCAACCAGAAAGCAGACATACTCTGCGAGGGACACTTCGGCGTTTATCAACCCGCAGACAAAGTCAAAAAATATATTGAAGGTTACCTCAGACAATACTCCCGCTAATAAAACCTTATGAGTATTTAAGTGGCAGAGCAGATGAGCTAAATCAATTATCCGATTAAATTTTTTACTTACACGGCCTTGTACATTTTTTCCTTTTTGCCTTACGTGTTTCCCTGAATTCGCAATTTTAGTTTTAATCAAAACTCTTTTGGAGCCTCAATCACCTCTTTTGGAAAAAGATTTATGCGGCAGGGCTATTTTCTGTAAAAACTTATATAATTAAGTCTACTATTTGATGTAAACGTTTTTAGTTTATCTTTAAATTTTAATTTTGTTAAGGGAACTTAGTTTGAAGAGTGGAGGTAGTTATCTTGAGTGAGAACGAAGCTTTTAGTCTCGTGGAAAACTTTGCAGACGAGGCAGTAGACGTCTTAAAAGATTTAATCAAAATTAAGACAGTTGTGCCCCCTGGAAATAACTATGAGGAGATTGTCAAGTATCTTGAACCCCAATTTTCAAGAATCGGCTTTGAAACCGAGAGAGTAACCGTGCCAGAAGAAATGGTAAAAGGGATTCCGGCGCCCCTAGAAGGACCAAGAGTTAATCTTGTGGCTGACAGGGTTTTTGGGGGGGATAAGCCTTACATAACTTTCTACTCTCACACCGATGTGGTGCCCGTGGAGGAGAAATGGAGTGTTCCTCCCTTTGAGGGTGTGGTTAAGGAGGGGAGAATTTACGGGCGGGGAGCCAGCGATATGAAAGGATTTATAGCCACAGTTCTCCTCGCCCTCAAAGTAATAAACGAACTCGACCTAAAACCCAACTATAACATAACTTGTGTTATGTGTACAGATGAAGAAATCGGTGTCTATCCTGGAGTCTACTACCTTGTTGATCAAGGATACGTTAAGGGAGATGTGATTTGTGGGGAGGCTGTACACCAAATAATAGGTATTGGAACTGCGGGAAGCATTGTTTTCGATGTTGCAGTTAAGGGCAGGTCGGCACATACTATGGCCTTCTGGACCGCCATAAATGCAGTTGAGAACACCGTACCAGTACTTGAGGAACTTCTAAAACTTAAGGAAAAAGTTATGGGAAGGAGGTCTGAAGTGCCGGGTCTACCCACACCCTATGGGGACAAAATGATGCCCCTCTTCTCAATAAACATGATAAAGGGGGGAGTAAAAGAAAACATCATTCCCAGCGAGTGTCGATTTTCAATAGACCGCAGATACATACCCGAAGAAAAGGAGGAAGAAGTGATAGCTGAATTTATGGAAACCATAGAAGCCGCGAAAAAGAAGAGCAAAGTCCTCGCAATAGAAACCAATGTGGTGAGGGCCTATAAACCCCTCAAAATCTCGCCCCAAAAACCAATTGTCAAAAAGCTCGCCGCAGCGGTAAAACATGTAACTGGCCTAGATGTGGGCTACTTGGGTGCAGCGGGAGCTACAGATATGGGATACGTGGCAGAAAAAGGACACGACGTAGCAATCATGGGAGTAGGTGATCTGCTATCCAACTTTCACGGAGCAGACGAAAGCATAAACATAGAAGACATGGTAAAATACGCAAAAGAAATAGTCCATCTGCTGTGCTTCCAAAAAATGTAAACCTTACAAAAACATGTTGCAGGATAGGATTAAGAATAGAGCGAAGAAATAAAATATAAGAAGCCAATATAAAAATGTGTAGATAATTTATTTTAAATCAATTAGAAGTGGCTAAAAACGTTTAAACAAAAACGTGGTGGGAAAAATCGTGTCGATTCCCGGATACGTTGACTATAAGAGAAGAGAATTCTGCAAAGATGTAAAATGCAGAATCCAATTAGAACTGGAAAAGCATAAAGAAGGCTCAGAGGAATACGAGAGGATCAGAAATATTTGCAAAACCGATTGCATATACACCACTTACCAGTTCCACCACTGGCTCATAGAAAAAGGGTATCTAATTGTTAGACCCGAAAAGTGAAGCGGTAAAAAGGATTCAAATCCAGAATTTATTAGTACTGGGAGTGTAGTATCTCCCATTTTTTTGAAGTTTTTTGCCTTTATTTCTTTTCTTTCCCACAATGGGGCTAAAGTTATTCCTCACTTTTTCTGGTTTTTTCTTTTAAGGCGTCTATCCATTTGTCTAGTGATTCTTTTATTGCCCATGTTTCTCCGGTTTGTATTTTTTGTATGAAACTGTCTAGTAGTGTGTGAGGAGCTTTTTTTCCTGATGAGCCGATGATGCTGTCTAGTTTTGGCAGAAAGTCTAGGAATCGGTCTCGGTCTCCGTCCCAGTCTTCCAAGTTGCCATAGGTTCCAATGAACTCGTCTCTGATGATTTCGAGCTCTTCTTTAACCGTGTCATTCTCATCTGCGTACGCCCCGAAAATGAGGTTATCCTTGGTTAGGAAAACAAACTTTTTATCCTTCAAAAATACACTCTCAATATTCCGCCCACTAACCTTACTTCCAAAAGAAAATGCGGCGCCCAAGAATCCTGAAATCAAGTTTTCATCTATTTCAGATTCTCCATAAGACCTATAGATTGCACACTCACCGCTCTTCCTGAATAAGTAGAAACTATGAATCATTCCAAAGAGCCCCAAGCTACTGCTTATGTAACAATAAAGCAGAAAATTTCTATTAAATCTTATCATTAAACATTTGACACTCCTGCGTCTGAAGTCCGGAGGATTTCTAGCCAACAATTCCTTTGACTAATAAAAACAACAAATACTATTCATTTGCTACGTTTAACTCCTGATTTAATGCCTCAGCACAATATACAAGTATGATGGTGGATAGATGCAAGTCCACCAAAACAGGAGTGCAAAACTTCATCTGAAAACTTGCTGTCTGAAGCTTCACTGGTGATTCTTAAGCCGCAGTTTTTCCTTTTTATGATGTTGCTGCCTTGATTGCCTTCATTATGATTTTTGTGAATTGTTCTGGTGTGATATTCATTATCTGGTAAGATTCTGTATTGAAGATTTTTTCCACCTTTTCTCTAACTGCATTTTTTTCTGCCGCTGTTCCTTGAAGTTCTCTTTCCATAGCGTCTATTGGTGATTCTGGAATTATGGGAGCTGCATGTATTGAGCCTGTAATTAAAATATTGTATATTTTTTCATTCTTCACCAGTACAGTTACTCTTACCAGAGGTCCCTGGGGAATCTTGTCCAGCGCCTCTCCCCTTTTCACATCGGATGTTATGGGTGTGTTTTGGAACTTCTTTCGTTCTGTTCGGGCGTAAAACCAGTCCTCAGAAGTGAGCAGTTTCTTGATACTGTTGTAAAACGGGATGTCTTCCCAAAAAATTTTGGTTGGGATAAAGGTAACATTGAAGGCCTTCTCCACCCCCTTTTTAAGAACCATCTCTAGCTCTTCAAAGGACACCTCTCTCCCAACAACCTTGTTGAAGAAGGTTGACCGGTCTCTGAGAGTTTTAGTTTCCTTATCTGCAAACTTTTCAGGGGGTGGAATAATGACCTTATCTACAATGTCCCAGGGAACCTCGGTTAATTGTACAGAGTTTCCAACAGCTAGAAAACTTGAGGACTCCAATCCACCCGCCAAACCAAACTTCCTCCACACACCATCATCGCACAAAACCTCAATGTCGTTTATGGGTCTGAACCTGGTTTTAACACCGTACTCGTCACTAATGGCATCTGCATAAGCTGTAAAAACAATTCTATAAAGGTCACCCAAGGAGGAGGGGCACTTAGGATGGTTTCTACTAAATCCCACCGCGTTACCTGGGTTCCCCTTATCAGTCCAGGAGCAGCCGCCAGTCACGGTTCCGCGAACACCTACCGAGACACCATTCCTCTTGGCATACTCCAAGTCCAAATCTTTTTCTGGCGAAACAAAGTATGAAAAGTTTACCCCACTATTAGTCCAAGTCGCAAAAACGAACACACTGGGCGGAAGAATCCCCTGAGGAATGCTTGCCATCACCGCTCCCCGAACAACGTACTCCGGAGTATCAATATACCAATGCAAGTCAGCCATCTCATCATCTTTCCAACCCTCTTTTTCATCTTCGCGTTTCCAAAATTTATCAGGACACATTCCATTAAACCTTCAAACAACCAATGATAAGAAAATTATGGTATGATATGTTTTTCCTACACTTAAGATGAGTAATTTGTAAACTAAACAGAATTTAAAATCATTTCGCTGATTGTCAAAAAATAGTATACATATAACTATGACACACATTCACACCACCATTTTCGAAGAAAGCAGACAACAATCTCATAAATGGAGCTATTCAAGTGTCACCCCCCTTCACTATTGTCAAACTCGTTTTCGTGGAGCTTATATACCCTCCCATTAAAATTAAGGGGGAGAGGCCTCAGATATGGATGTATACTGGCTACTTTTTAATCCCCTAATACACGATATATTAAATCTTATCTTCGGGATTCTCCTCGTGGTCGGGCTAGTCCTTTTCGTCTGGAACCTATTAAAACTGATAACCTCTTGGCACCGCACAGGACCCGCTATATCCCTGGTTGTATGCCTCTTCGTTATCGGGATATCCATTAGATGGGAATGGGTTCTTCCAGTCATCGCAGAAATCATGGGAGGAGTAACACAGTACCTAGGACTCTACCTCTACTACATGATTTACCAATATCTAGCCCAACAACAAGCCACAATCACCACGCTAATATTGTTAATGTAAAGAGACCGCAAGAAATAGATCCTCACCTAGAAGCTAATTCTCATCGCATTGCCAGAGAAACAGAACAAATCTGAAAAATTGTGGGATAGCTCTTCACTAGGCAAAAGTTATATACTTAGAATTTATTCTTTTCTTAGAAATTGAGGTGTTTCTTAGTGGAAACTAGTACAGTCAGCAAAAAGGGGTTAACGACGGTTCCCAGCAAAATAAGACAGCTGATGAAAATTAAAACAGGAGACAAACTCCAATGGCAAGTCATCAAAAAGGAGGAGGGTCTAATCCAAATCCGAGTGCTGCAAGATCCCTACACCTTTCTCAAAGGAAAGAGAAAAGATCCAAACACCACATACGAAAAAGTTGAGCATCAAGCAGACTCAATAATTGAGAGAGAGGCCGGCCGTGAAAAACATGCCAATAATAGAGGTTGACCTACTAATAGCATTAGTAAACTCCTCAGATAACCTCCACAACGTGTCTGACAGCATATTCCTAAAAATTAGGGAAAAAAGATAAAAAACATTGCAGTGGCAACATCGGCTTACCTAGAATATGAGCTCATCCACAAATCAAAGGGATACCCTGAAGGTGATATAAGAGCCGAAATTGCAGCCTTTCGAAGGTACCCCAACCTAGATGAGAAAACATTAACCTCAGAGATTATACTCAAGGCCTCAGAGCTACGCGGCAAAATAGCGGGACTAACCTATTTCGACTCCCTCCACGCTTCAACAGCTCTACTAAACGATAAAAAAATAATATCGACGGACACCATCTATGATAAGGTCAAAGAAATAGAACGAATAACTCCCCAAAAACTTTAAACAAAAGGCTCAAATCATCCCAAAACGCACTTCCCTTAGAGAGCAATGTGGGTTAGCCCATTTCTGCTTCCTCATTTTAGGATTACACATAAAAATAAAGCGCAGAACGAGTCGTCAAGCAGGTTGACAGTTATCCAGTTGAAGAATGCTTAATTTTGTGTTGCCTTTATGAAATTACCACCTGGAAACACAAGAAAAACACTACTACCTCCTGCAAAATTAATTCTTTATTCCAGTATGCCTCATTCTGACAATTGATTTAGAAAAAATAGAAGGCAATTAACTTAGGGGGGATAAATTTTTTGTTGTCTGAGGGAGTGGCACAGCTCCGTTCTGTTCCGTCTCCCAAAAAGGGCTAATAGTGCTCCTTTTTCGAGTATAAACTCTTTAATTGGTATTTTAGGTGGCTATTTTACTTAGATTAAAGAAGGGGTGATTCTTTGTTAAGGGCATGTAATTGTATTCTTGCCACATAGTGTAGGCTATGTATGCGTCTGTAACTGCGACTGGAACGTATATTTTGTGTGCGTTCTTAATGGGGCCGTATAGCATGAAATTGGCTCCCATGACTACGGGTAAAATGTTGGCGACTAGACTGCTGGCAAAGTATGTTTCTGGGCTTAGTTTTCTGCGTTTGTTCCATATGTCTATGGCGTTATGGGCCCCGCATCCTGCTGGGTAACCATACTTACCCTTAACTAAATAAATGGTTTTGCCCGTGGGTCCGGGGTCCTGTATGTCGAATACCGCTGTGTCTATGAGTATATTCTCTACGCCTGTCATTTTTGCCTTCTCCAGTAATTTGTCAATTACCTCTAATCTCCCGGCGATGAGTGGCTTTTCTGTGTTAAGCAGCAGTAGGATTGCAGTTTTTATTTTCGCCTCTTTAATCGCTGAAATCTCGGCCTCCTTAATTTCTGGAGCTATCGAGTTATAAATAACGCGTTCCGCCAAGCCGGTTTCCCCGACATATTTAGCTCCAGCCATCCTAACATCAGCAGTTGTTCCATCAATGCAGAACGGTCCATCAATGGTATCCGCAACGAAGTCAATGAATTTCTCAAAGGCCTGAGGCCATGAAGAGCAAACATCAACTATTCTGGGATTCCCAGTTTTGGAAGATATTTCCTCTTCGGCCTTTAGAAGTTTTTCAGCGCTCTCCTTGTCAAATTCTCCAGTCTTTTCATCTTTCACAATTTTATCTTTATGATAGAAAATGGTTCCAATCATTGCAGTGGGAAGCTGCCCCGGCTGCCCTCCAATTTTGACGCCGGCCACATCAAAAATTTTTTGTTCCTTCTCAAATTTGAACAAACTCATCACCTAACACATAACTAATAATTTAACTATCATCATACAACAATGTGCCCATTTTCATCCTTCAAACAATTTTCAATTATTTCTCATCTCGCTTCAAACAACTAATTGAGCTACACTACCTAAAGTGAAATACATACTAGGTTTTACTTGGAAAATATACTGGGGGTCTTTTTGGGTACCTTCCCAACTTTTTAAGTAGCTCGCTGGTCTGTGGATATCTTGACAGGTCTGCGTAAGGTAAGAAATACGAGTTAAGGAACTCCGATTGAAAATTGGGTTCTGCAGCAAGCTCTACATACTTCACCTTCCTCGATATTTCTTCAGCTGTGTTTCTGGCTGTACTGGAAACTAGGGCCATCCTTGCTCCAGTCCCCGCAGCATTACCTACTATCTTCACCTTCTCTAGCGGTACCTCAGGATACATACCTATTATTCTCGCGTTTTCCGGGTCTATATAGGAGCCAAAGGCCCCCGCTATGAAGAGTATGTCTATGTCCGCCTCAACTATGCCCTTCTTTCTCATGAGCGTCATGGTTCCCGTGTGTATAGCTGATTTTGCCAAAATAATTTCCTTAACGTCGTTCTGGGTGAAAACTATGTCCTCCTTTGTAGCAGTTTCTTCCTTCCAAGCTAATACAAATTCAAGCCCCGCTTTTCCAGAACGCAACCTATCCGAGGCCAGGTCTCTATTCATAACCCCCGAAACATCTATTATTCCGGCCTTCAACATCTCTGCTAGAATGTCAACCATAGCCGAGCCACAAATTCCATGAGGCTTATCATCATCTATAGTCCCATAATTAACATCAAGAGTACTGGGGTCTATTTTCACCCTCTCAATCGCGCCACTTGCAGCCCTCATCCCATATTTTATGCGAGCTCCCTCAAGGGCAGGGCCCGAGGCACAGGAACATGCAAATATCCTCTCTTTATTTCCCAAAAAGACTTCTGTATTTGTCCCAATATCTAAAGCCATGCAAAGTTCATCTCTTTTGTACATCTCTGTTGCCAAAATTACTGCAACAGCATCCGCTCCCACAAACCCCGCTATCACGGGAAGAACGTGGACGTTACCATTCAGGTTAATTTGTATCTCAATTTTTTCTGCGTTAACGTCCAATCCCCTTTTAATGGCAGGAGGGTACGGTGATAAGGCTAAAAATTTGGGGCAGATGCTTAGAAAGAGGTGATGCATGGCAGTGTTGCCCACTGCAACCATTTCGTAGACTTCTTCTGGCTTGACATCCGTCTTTTCCAGGAGGCCTTTAAGGAGCTGGTTTACACCATTGACAATTACCCGTTGGAGTTCCTTTTGCTCCTTTACTCCCCTCGTTGCATAAGTAATTCTTGTTATTACATCCTCGCCGTATGGTATTTGCGGATTCATCAAAGAATCCACCGCAACCACCCTCCCCGTAGTTAGATCAAGAAGATAACCAGCGAGTTTCGTGGTTCCAATGTCCACAGCGTACCCAAAGATTCTATGTGTCGTATCCCCAGGCTCCACGCCAATTATTACCTCGTTCCGCCAGGTGGTAACTGTTACCTTCCATTCACCGTCCCTTAAAATAATTGGCAGCTTTTGAAGAACATCGAAACTTATTTCCAAATCCTTAAGACCGTATTGAGACTGTAATTCCTCTAACAGTTTTTCAAAGTCAGCTTTAGGGTCTTGGAGGGACGGTTTTGACAATTTAAGAAAGTATTTGTTGATGAGGGGTTCTAGCTTCACAGGAGTTTCTATTCCCTCAACTTGAAGCCTTTGGCGGCCAGTCCTACTTTCCTCCGGTACTCTAACTGTGAGGTTACCCCTAACTTGTGTGCAGCAAGCCAACCTATAACCTGCAGCTATCTCTTCTGAGGATAAAAATTTCCTCTCCACATCCATTATGGAACCAGCGTTTTCCCTCTCCCTCTCAACTATGACCCTACATTTTCCACAGGTACGCTCGCCTCCACAAATTGAGGTTAGATCAGCGCCCACATGTTTAGCTGCCTCTAACACAGTTTCGCCAAGTTTAACCCTTACACGTTTACCCTCAGGCTGAAAAGTTACCTCCGCCTCTAAAGCCATGTCAAACTCTCACCCATAAAGGCTCTTCCCTTCACTAACTGCTTCAAAACTTTTGGAATTTGAAAATAAAAAAAGAAAAAGAGTGGATGTGTGGTGTCTTCCTTTTCCGTTTTATTCTTTTATTTTTTCTAGGAGTTTTTTGGCTTTTTCCAGCCCTATAATTACGTCGGTAGCATAGTCGTCAGCGCCTACTTCCCTTAACCATTCCTCACCGGGAAAAGCTCCACCGCCCACCATATATATGAATTGGTCTCTGAGCCCCCTTTTCTTAAGGGCCTCACCGAGAAACTTTTGCTGCTGAAGTGTGTTGCTCATAAGTGCTGATGCCCCAATAATGTCAGCATCGACTTCCAGGGCCTTTTTTATGAAATTGTCTACTGGCTGATCAACGCCAATATTGTACATTTTAATTCCCGAGGCGCTGAATACTGCAGTAACAATGTTTGTGCCCAAGTTGTGTATGTCGCCCTCAACGGTTCCAATCACCATTACACCCAAGGGTTCGGGAACTTCTTCCTTAGGTATGTGTTGCTGTAGCTTTTCAGAAGCCTTTTCCATAACCTGAGCGGACAACATTAAGAAAGGCAGGGGGATTTCGCCTCTCCCAAACTTATCACCAACTTCCTTGATACCCACGGTAAGGCCTTTAGTGAGAGCTTCGACAGGATTAATCTTCGCCTTAATCGCCTCATCCACAGCAGCCATAGCCGCGGCCTCATCAAAATTCACGACTGCCTCTGCCAACTTTTTCAAGATCTTTTCCTTCTCAGACACCTCTTATCCCACCTTCAGCTTCTCATTTCCCTCTTTCACAATGGCATTCATCCGCTCAACCACATCCTTCGGCAATGGCTCCGGCTCGTGCTTCTCCAACTCTTTCAATTTCTCCCTGCAAATATCATAAGCCCACGAGGGCGCACCAGCTTGCAGCCAGGCATCAAAGGCTCTATCATCAAGACAAAAAGCTTTTGGAAACCTCTTCATGCGATCAAGGTTATACTTGTGTGTCATCCATTTCTCTCCCTTAACTCCAACCTCTTTAATCACGTCAAGAGCAAGGTTCTCAGGCGTAGGCATAATCTGATCAAATTCAGCCATAGTGCATCTACCCGCCCTTGCTATCTCAGCAGTTATGGGTATCAGTGCAGGATCAAAGGCTTCGGTTCCACACTGTATAAATATCATGTCTGTTCCCATAGCCATTTGCAAAGCCATCCATCTCGAAAGATTAAAGATTTGCTGATCAAGACTTGCCGCGAATGTACCACCATACTGCGTGGTCGGAAGACCGTACAGTTCATGCCACAGCTGATTCATAGCACCCGAGCCGAACAGAAAATGCGGAGAATAAGCACCTCCTCTTCCCGTCCAAGGATCCAAGCAGAAAACTATATTGTTTACTGCAGCCGCTATGCCCGGGTCATGGAACTGTTTGAGCGCTATCATAAAGAGTACACCTGCGTGGCTAACTGCAGTGTTTCCGGCGGCCATAGCTGGACCTTGTAAAGGTGCAGCAGCAGTCACTGCGGGCATTATTGGCCAGTGATGTTTAACAGACGCTCTAAACAACCAGCTATTGAACCTGTTCAACTGCAGTGTACCAATATAGTTGTACACGGTCCAGAAGAGAGGCCTCTTTCTTAGCTCCTCTGCGCCTCCAGCTACCTGTTCACCCAGCCTTTCCACATAATCATATTCCTCAATTTTAGAAACCGTTGTGCAGAGGTGGCCAGCCCACTTCACAGTGCCCTGAAGCATAGCATTCATCTTGTTGAGTTCTGAGGGCAGTCCTTTTTGTCCCTCTTCAGCAGCATCCCAAATATAGATGTTGAAATCGAAGTCATCTATACCGTCAACGATTTTGGCTCCGTACAAAACATCTTTTGCACTTGCTCTCCTGCGATAATATCTCTTCTTCTCTTTATCCCATTCAAGGAAATCTGTGGCTCCGCTTTCCACCGACCAGAACTGCTTCCTTGCGGGGCCCTCAATGACGACATCCCACTCTGGAACCCTGCCCGCCAATAGGAAGCTTCTTGGGGCCTTGCGCACATTCTCTTTAACTATATGTTCAGGGATCTCTGTGACCACCTTCTTTCCATAGTCTACTTTGCACCCCATTTCCTCAGCCATCTTCAGTAGCCCTTCATCATCTATGAAGACGCCCACATCATTCAGAATTTTGTAACCTGCGACATCGATTATATCCAATTCTTCTTTATCCAGCAATTTCCACAATCCACGTGACGGTAAGGGAACACCAGGTTTGGGCATTCTGTTTCTCCTCCATCAATAATTGTACTCATAAATTGCACAAACTAACATATAAAATTAACTGTATGTATTTATAAACATAATAAAACATATACCTATATGTATCTAACCTTAAGTAAGTCTCAATCCTCAACCGTCGAAAACAAGTTTTACCAACTCGATAAGCAACAAAACTGAAAAATTGAAGGGCTAATCTCCCTCCACCACACCCCCAGTCCAACTACGTTCCATTTTGTAGCATTTACAAGCAAGTGTGGAAAGCACTAACCCCAAGCATTCTTAAGCTCTGAAATAAATCCCTCTTCATCCTCAGCTATTCTCTTCCTGACCTCCCTCCAAACAGCCGAACAATTCTTATATTCCACACCCACAATGCGGTGAAAGACTCGATCAACTTCCCTCCTGTTTCCCTCCGTAACAGTTATTCCCGCCTTCCCGAAAATATTTTGCATATGCCTAAAATAACAGGTCATAACACAAAACCTCCATAACTAATTATAGAATATCAAGTTTCAATAGGAAAGAAGCCCATAAAAGGGCTTTGGCAAATTACTCGACTTTTTGGGGGCGTATTCAATTTAGAAGCTATAATTTTCTGGTTTACGACCTCCCCCCCAAAAAAAGCCAATAAAAAGGCTCCCATATCTAAAAGCTCTTTTTTCATTCTTGCTTTTGCCTAACGGGAAGAAGACACAAGCAAACAGCCAAAAGCCGCTCTCCTATAGTATTTCGAAAAATTTTTGTCATTTATTTTTTGTGATTTGGGCTTGCCATTTTATCGTTAGTGTGGGTATTTTTATTTTGTCGAAGCTCATGATTTTCTTCTTCACTTCGTCTATC
>JAHAWU010000117.1 GCA_018383815.1 Candidatus Jordarchaeia archaeon
CTCGTGAGGGGAGGGGAAGTGAAAGGAGCAGACTTCCCCCCAGGAACCGCTAAAAACATGGAAAAAAACTTGGAAGACCCCTACGCCGCAAAAAACCCTTAAACGAACCTAAGAAATACTGGGTATTCCGGAGTAAACTATGCGGCCAATCACCTGTTTTACAGCTTCACCAAGGCACTTGATGAATGGTAATTCTAGGGGTGTGTCCATGGGGGGAAGTCCCATCAACATTTGTAGTTTTGCGTCGAATTCATTATCTTCCCTTTTCAAAGACTGAATTATTTCTTGGAATTCCCTGGTTATTTCTTCCGTGGATTCTCCTGGTAGAACTCTTCTGTCGAATACCAAGTTACACTTTTCGGGGACAATGTTGAATCTCTCTCCTCCCCTTATTGTTCCTAGATTGAAGGTGGGCGAGCCCAAAAGGGGGTGCCTTTTTTTCTCAAAAATTTTGGGAAGTTCCTCTTGAACTTTTTGAATTAGTTTTACGGCTTTGTAAATGGCGTTGATGCCTAGTTCGGGCGTGCTTCCGTGGGCAGCTTTTCCAACAACATCAATTATTGCCAGAATGATTCCCTTTGACGCAGAAACTATTTCGAGATTTGTTGGTTCACCCACAATCACACAATCGGTTTGCGGCCCAGAGTTTACTATCTCCTTTGTTCCCCAGCTTCCCGCCTCCTCAGAAGAAACTCCGGTAAAAACAAGTCTCCCTCTAAGTTTTACTCCGGCCCTTTTCAGCGCCACTAAAGCCATAGCCATGCTTCCCAGACCTCCCTTCATGTCGCAGGCTCCTCTCCCATAGATTTTTCCCTCCCTGATTTCTGCATCGAATGGAGGGATAGTCATGTTTTCCGCCGGAACCGTGTCAAGGTGGCCGTTAAACATCAAGGAAGGAGAATTATCTTCGACTGCACCAAATGAAACAATTATGTTAACTCCATTTCCAACTTTGCGTATTTCGGGGGAAAGCCCATTTTCTCTAAAGAAATTAGCAAGGTAGTCGGCTACTCTCTTCTCTCCATCTTTAACCTCTGCGTAGCTTGGAATCTTGATTAATTCCCTAACAAGGGAGACAACTTCCTCCTCAGCAATTTCCTTTTCAACACTATTCCAAAACTTCACTTAAACCACTCTCTTAAGCCTTAGTACATTTTTCAAAAATACTTACAAGTTAATAAATGTATTATTACCCAAAAAGCAAAGGAAAAATCGAGGGGAGTTCAAATATTAGGTGATTAATTGGATACCAGATTTGCCCAATTCTGCGCATGATTTTGAAACTCTAAGTTTAAAAAAATGGGCCCATAAATCCTCCCTCAGCAGTCCAGAAAAGACACTCCACAATCACTTAAAGTCATCAACAAATTTTTCGAGTCTGTAGAAATCGGAAAGCGCATTTATCCTCCCCCTTAGATTTGCTGAAGCTAGAATGGAGAGCCTCACATCGCCCATAGATACAATGGCTGCTGTTTTTTCAGTAACCTTCATTAGGAATGTGTTATCATAATGAATGCTGTCACCTGGCCTTATCTCCTCTAGTGATTGGTTGGCAAAAAGATCTAATACCTTTTGAGGCACATTCCCCCTCATTCCCCAGATCCTAAAATTTTTATCAATAATGGCAACAGCTACTGGTTTCCAGTTCCCCACATTAATTTCGATGAGTTTTATCATCTCATCTATAGGGATATCTGCAGCCATCTTTTCAACTCCAAGAACACGAATTTTCCATGAGGCTGAATCTTTTCTAACCGCATTCCTAAAGTAAAAGTAGGCTTTAGGGAGTAATAAAACTTTTCAAGTAAAAGAGATAGACTAAATTATACAAGAATTCATAATATTGATGGTTAAAGGTATTGAATATTTAAACAGATATGCTCTTTAGAATTTAGGGAACCGCTTAAAATTATAGCCCAAACTTGTTGTGATGAGGATGGTATTAAAATCGGAGAAGGGTGTGGTTAAAAAGCGGGTTGTAATTTCGAATATATGTGGGGGGAACTATAGAAGATCAATAGAAGAGATATTTGCCTATTTTGGGGGTATCAGAAACGTTATAAAAAGTTCGGAGGGCAAAATCTACATAAAGCCAAATATTACGAGTAGCGTTTACCATGCTTACACCAATCCCCATATTGTGGCTTGTCTAATACAGTTTTTAAGGGAGGAGGGATGCAAAAAGGTGTTTGTTATTGAGAACTGTACTCAAGCCGACTTCAGCAGAAATGCTTTTACTGCCAGTGGAATGTTGGAAGCCGTGGAGTCTGCTGGAGGGGAATGCCTATTTTTGGACGAATTAAAACACATACCCATTACTTTGGATACTGGCGAGAAGCAGTACACTTTACAGTTTCCAGAACTTATAATTAATGATCTGGTTAGGCATCGGGATAAAAATACCTACATTAGTGTGCCTAAGCTAAAAACTCATGATATGACGGTAGTCACGCTGGGTGTTAAAAACCAACATGGATTAATAAGCGACGAATCAAAGCAAGTGGAGCACCATTACGGTTTACATGCTAAACTGGCAAACATGCTGAAAATTGTTAAGCCCGATTTCACCCTCATTGATGGGGAATATGCAGTGGGAGAGGGACCAGTTGCACCCCGGCGCAAAAAAGAGTTAATAAAAAGGTATGATATCCTAATTGGGGGCGACGATGTTGTCGCCGTAGACACTGTGGGAGCCAGAATATTAGGATATGACATAAGCGAAATCAAACACCTCACAATAGCTGCAAAAATGGGTTTGGGATGCGGAAACCTGAACGAAATAGACATCATCGGTAACATCAATAAATTTAAAGAAAGAGTGCCATACGCAAAGGAGAGAATCTATCCCCCTGAACTAAATGTTAGAATAGTGGCTGGCAGAGAAATGGCCTGTAGAGAAGGCTGCCTAGGACAAGTGGAATCAATATTGGACATGTTTCTCTTCGACGCCAAGGGCCAAGGCAACTTCAGCGTAGTGGCGGGAAAAGGGTTCCTCAAAAAAGATTTAGAAAACCTGCAAGAGCCAATTGTTATTGTGGGAGGCTGCGCCGAGGAAGAGGCTGGAAACTTCATCCAATCCCAGTATAGAAACGTAAAAATTGTAAAAGGCTGCTCCGACATCACGGCAATATCAACAGTTCTACTAGACATTACAAAACCAGACGTAAACATTCTCGCTGACGGCATGGACATCCAAAAACGCATCGAAAACGAGTTGAAAGCCAAAGAAAAAGGATGCAACTCAATATTCATGAGACTAACAAATTGAAAGATATAACAAGCAGCATTCAGCAATTAACTGGAATATGAGATATAAAGAAATTTAGGGTAGCTAATCCAATAAATAACTAAAAATAAGGAGGAAGAAAAGGAATGGAAAAATGGAGATGCACAGTTTGCGACTACGTCTACGACCCAGAGGTTGGAGATATTGATGGAGGGATACCGCCTGGAACCGCCTTCGAAGACCTTCCAGACGACTGGGTTTGCCCAGTCTGCGGAGCATCAAAGGATATGTTCGAGCCGCTCTAAACCCCCCATAAACCTTCACCAACTTTAAGTTTTATAGCAACATCAACACCCAAAGAACGGGTAAATTAAATATATTCCACTAAAGTTCACCAGAAGAGTTACCTCCCCAAAAACTTCTAACCCCGCATTATGGTAGAAGTCGGTCCGAAAAACTTACATATAATTTAAGCCCCTACATTTAGGGGTATCTGATTCTTTAAATGTGCGTCGATGTACTCTCCTTCAGTAATCTTCCAAATATTAGCTTTTCAGACCAGTGAAGATTAATTAAACGTCGTTTAAAATTTCTTAATTTCTGTTTTATCTGAAAATTTAAGATGCTTTTTTGGACAAGGATAAATTATATAAATATTTTTACCGAGTTAAAGGGAGAGACCTTCTTTAAAGATGAGGATGGTAAGTTATGCAAAAGTGGCAATGTACATCTTGTGGATATATCTACGACCCAGAGGTTGGAGATATTGATGGAGGGATACCGCCTGGAACCGCCTTCGAAGACCTTCCAGACGACTGGGTTTGCCCAGTCTGTGGAGTCCCAAAGGATATGTTCGAACCCCTTACAGAGTAAGTTTTCAAAAGTATCCCTTTTTTTTTATTTTAGATGATTTGACAGATAAGATAAGCCCAGCCACTTTTTCGGAAACTTCTTCTATGAACACTCTACATCAAATGAAATTTTTTGTCTCGGGAATTATAGTAGGTTATTTAGGGTTGCGGGTGGGGTTTATGATTTTTCTGTTGTAAAGTGGTGTGGTTTAGGGGAATAGTTGAGGATTTTTTTTCTTTTGTAGGGCGACCAGCTTTCGGGTATGTTCCGCCACCTCTTTGGGATCCATTTTTATCCTGGCTACACCACTTTTTATGGCTGCTTCGGCTACTGCGGCTGCTTCTTGGGGCATAACTCTGGGATCAAGGGGGCTGGTGATTATGTACTCTTCAGAAAGTTCATCATCTGATACTAGTGATGCTATTGCGTGTGCCGCTGCTATTTTCATTTCTTCGTTTATTTCTGATGCTCGTACATCGAGGGCTCCCCTAAATATTGCTGGGAAACCTAAAACGTTGTTGATTTGGTTTGGGAAGTCGGATCTACCTGTGGCTACAACTTTCGCTCCCGCCTTTAAAGCCTCGTCGGGCATAATTTCAGGTATGGGATTAGCCATGGCGAAAACGATTGCATCATCGGCCATGGATTTCACCATTTCTTGGCTTACAACTCCCGCAACAGATAGTCCAATAAAAACGTCGGCGTCTTTGATTATGTCTGAAAGTTTTCCCTCCCTTCTCTCAATGTTGGTGAAATGCGCCACCTCCTCTTTGTAGGGATTCATATTATAGGGCCTACCTTCATAGATCGCCCCTTTGCTGTCACATACTGTCAGGTTTTTTGCTCCCGCCTTTAATAGAAATTTTGAAACTGCAAGACCCGCCGCTCCAGCCCCATTAATCACCACTCGCACCTCCCCCAATTTTTTGTTCACCACCTTTAATGCATTTATTAGGCCCGCCAGAACCACAACTGCGGTTCCATGCTGGTCATCGTGAAAAACAGGGATATCCAACTCCTTTTTCAACTGAGCTTCGATCTCGAAGCAGGACGGCGCTCCTACATCCTCCAGATTTATTCCCCCAAAAATGGGGGCTATACGTTTAACTGTTTCCACCACCTGCTCGGGACTGTTTGTTGATAAACAAATGGGGAAGGCATCTACGCCCGCCAGCATCTTAAAAAGAATGGCTTTCCCCTCCATGACAGGCACCGCCGCATAGGCTCCAACATTTCCCAAACCCAATACTGATGAGCCGTCGGAAACAACCGCAACAAGGTTTCCCTTAACAGTATAATCATAAATCTTGGATACATCCCTGCCGATTATCTTGGCGGGCTCGGCTACTCCGGGAGTGTAAGCGAGAGCAAGCTCGTGCAAGTTTCTTATCGGCGTCTTCGCAGCCACCTCCAGTTTACCATTTCCGGGAGGGTTATTCCTATGATAGTTTAGTGCCTCATCTTTTAAAGACACAAAATTACCTCCAAAACAACAATAAGAAAGGAATACATATTTGGTTATCGGAATGAGAAACCAGTTAAAGAGCTGAGGCAAAAAGTTCGCAACTTTCAACCTATGCCCTTTTCACCAACTATGCTGTATAGGGTTTCTAGGTCCTTATTGGTCTTTGCAAAAATGCCAATATTGCCCAGTTTTACCTCCTTTAAGCCAAGAGCCTTAACCATGGAGTAACTCTCCACCATTTCCATTAGCGTGGGTGGGCGGACATCAAGCATTTTATACTGGGGAAAGAAGGCCAAGATGATGAAGGGTATTTTGGGGTCAGCGTCTCTTACTATTTCAGCTATCTTAACTATTTGGTCCTTCTCCACCCATCCCGGAATGTATAGGGTTAAAACCTCAATCACAAAACCTCTAGTAATCAATTCTTGAGGAAGTTTGAGAATCCACTCATTAGTGGTTCCGCAGAGTCTTCGGTAAACCTTCTCATCGTAGGCCTTTATATCCAGCCAGAATGAATCCACACCAGCATCCCTGAGCAAGTCCATATTTTTGGGCGTCAAGCCATAACCATTAGTCTCAATGAGCACAAAGATGTTTTCACACTTCTCCTTTATTTTCCGAGTTGCCTCAGCATAGAACTCCGCACAACACACTACATCCCCTCCTGTGAAGGCCACAATGTTTCTTGCGGGGCCCCATCCTTGGGGGCTCAGCACCACCTGCTCTGGGTTGAGTTTACCGGGGCAGTGTCTGCTTCTCTTGCCTTCAAGGACGCAGGAGCCACAGTGGCGACAAAAATCCGTGGCTGTTGACATAAGGGCTCTTTCCCTAGGCTCCACAAGGGTTACGCTTTTTTCGTACTCCGCGCACATTTCTACTATATCATCGGTGGACATCCAGTGTCCTGAAAAAATTTGGCTAAACTCCCATGAGTGGCATTTGAGGCAGGCGTGATTGCAACCACTCTGATATATGGAGAAATAATCTTCAGGTCGTGAAAGATGAGCGGATTTAATTACCCTACTCCACACGCCTCCTGACTGTCTAAGGGTTGCCTTACAGGCAGGTTTCACACCCTCCTGAGTCTGGGTCAAACACTTACCCCTAGGAAACCCCTGATCCACCATTCTGCAAGACGACAAACCATCACCCTAGTCAGAATGTACACGTGATAGCCAAGTAAAAAGGTGTACCTGAATATTTTAGTATTTATCTTTTGCTCCACATATTTGCCGTCACAGGTTCCCCAAATGTTGGTCGAGTCACTGGCAGTTTTTTGTCTTATTTGTACCGTGATTCACTCTAATAGGAGATTTTATTTTTTTATTAAAGTCCAGAACTACTTTTTTCATAAGAACTATAGAATGTTTTTATTTGAACTAAATTGTCTTTAACTTTTGTTGTAATATGCTATTTTACTTGGTTAGTATCATGGCGCCCACAATTTTTTATCTCAAGTTTTCTATAAACCTTTGTTAGGGTAAATCTGCACTTACTGCAACTTTTTATTTAGCTGATTTTAAAAAAAAGCTAAAATATTTATCTAGTTTTTGCATTTTTTTCAGAACTCTTATATATTTTTTTGCATTTTTTTCAAGGTAATACTAATAAAGCATTTCAACGTAATAGATTTCAACTATGACAATTAGGCTTGGTGAGGTGTGCATGTTTAGGAAAGTCTTAAGGAGGAAACGGTACTGGCGGAGCAGAAATCCCGGAGAAGTGGTTTATTTAAACCATGATAAGGACAGCGGGGGAGTTTACGTGACCCTGAAAGAAGGGCAGGCCATTGTCAGAGTTGAGGACTTGGACATGATAAAAGTTTTCACAAGCGCAAAAAAGCTTGAGGACTTCTTAGACGAATTAAAACCGGAACTTTGGGATAGCTAAAACACCTTCTATACATAGACTCTAAAAATAGTGATGCTCACATTCTCTCCCCCCACTCCTTTTCATGTAGCATATTCTTAGAAACTGTAGTGTTTACTACACTAAACCTTGGCAAATTTTTCTGCCACATAACCATCGCTTCAAATAATACATATGTATTCCTATTCGATATATTCGGGTAGCAGTTGGTTATAAATAGAAGGTGTTTGCAGGTGTTTGTTAAAAATACGATTCTGGAGAGAGTTGGAGTGCCTGAAGTGTTTTGTCGTGTACTAAACAGAGTGGTGGATGGCGGCTACTGCGCGTTTATATGTGAGCTTCCCGAAATGGAAAAAAAGATTGTCTTCAACCCTTTCAGGGGAATATTCACAGGCTGCAGGTTCAGCATCGAAGATTTGAAGAGTCCATTAGTATCACTTCGGATTGAGAAATTTAACGGTTTGAAACCTAGTGACACAAAGAAATAACTAGTAGAAAATAAAGCTATAGAAGTGTAAACCTCAGAAAAATCTCAAAAGTTATCTATCTCTACTTTGAATTAAAACCTATATTATCATCCTTCTGCACTAATTTTAACTTTGCAGAGAGAATATCTCTCAAGAAATCTATAGGTAATTGCCAAAGAGTCTACCTTTGTAAAAAACCAAATAGTAAAATACTGTTATCTCTGGCCGAAATTTTGATTAGTTGGAGGTAAAACTGCTTCTATTTAGAGTGAAGTTTATCAATTTTCGAAGCTTGGCCATGGAGAAGCTCTACACCACGGGTGAAGTGACGAGGCTGAAATACGTTAACCGTGGTGTACGTTGACGCCCGAGGCACCCCCTTGTCCCTATGCCCAGAATGCGGGGTTTGAGCTAAAGAAGAAGCCTTTAGAGGGTAATGGGTTGACTGGGTGCCCAAAGTGTGGAATGGAGGAGGATCGGGACATAAATCGCCGTGAGAAACCTCCTCCTCAAGTAAAGAGTACAGAGAGATGTGCCTGCTTCATCCGTTCCTGGGGCGAACGCCTCCCCATGAAATGAGCTATGCATTACCCACAATTACTATGGGTAATTTTTTGCTAATTTTGTGGCGTATATGTGTGATGTTTTCTTCACGGGGAGGGAAAATAGGCATATTTTGTATAAAATTAGAAGGAAAACAATTACTCGCAGCACTTATGGGTAATGCATAGCCATGAAATGAGGGAGGAAGACCCAAGTTTACGGAAGTTAAACGCGGGGGCAGAACGGTGCTTCACTTCAATTCATGTTATATAAGTCTTACCTCTCTCTGAAAAAAGCCGTCAATGTGTAACACTAATAAATAAGCTATTAATTGTGTTGTGGATCCTTTTTGGAGTTTCTGGTGGCCTGTTTTTTCATTTGAAAGATGTTTCGTAAAACTCAACACTTGTGCAGATGATGGAGAATTGGTTTTTTGTGGCATGTGGGTTAAGTTTATAAATTTTGAATTGGAAAAAATTAGAAATCTATCTTGTGGAGGTGATCCTTCTTGGTGACAGTTAGTGACATTGCAAGACAAAATGTTGTCACCTGCAAAATAACTGATGATGTGCCCTACGTTGCCAAAAAGATGGTTGACGCAGAAGTTGGGTCTATTTTTGTGGAGGATGAAGAGGGAAAAATAGTGGGGCTCATTACCGATGGTCAAATTTTCAGGCTCGTGGCGGATAGAGAGGATCCCACCAGGAAAACCGCCAAAGACATCATGGTTACACCAATCCAAAAAATAGACAAGAACGCATCTCTAAAGGAGGCTTGGGAACTCTTCCAAAAAACGGGTTACAAGAGATTAGCTGTAACAGATAAAGGCAAAATTGTAGGAGTGCTAAGCCGAAAAATCGTGCAGAAATTCATGAAATATTCACGAGCAAAAACACTCCTGAAATAGAAACTATTTGTTAAGCAAACCCCCAAAGTGTGTGCTTATAGTGGAATGACTCTACTGTTTCTTAGCTTTAGTTCTTCTTGTACACTATTTTTTTCAATAAATGACGTCAGACAAGGAGAATGGAAGCATCCAGCTTTCGTGGCAGACCTTTCCAAAACTGGAATGGTGATATTTATATTAATGTGGAAGTAAAAGATCTGGATTTGTAAATCTGGTAGGAATTTTTTGGGGGTATTTTGTTGTTTTCAGCTTGGTCTTTTGTTTGATACCATGACTGTGGCGTAGCCTTCAACCACAGTTTCGCCTCTTTGGTTCTTTATCTGCATGTTGAATTTGACTATTCCGCCGTCGTATTTCTGTACTGGTTTAGTCTCTGCCACCTCAAGTTCTGTGTGGATGGTGTCGTTAATTTTTACTGGCGCTTTGAACTTGTACTCGGCTTCCAGAAACGCGATTGCGGTTCCCGCTAGGAGCATGCCTATGAATCCAGACTCCATAGATACGGTCAACATTCCGTGTGCAATTCTTCCCTTGAAGGGCATTTTTTGGGCGAACTCCTCGTTTGTGTGAAGGGGGTTAAAATCTCCGGATAGGCCGGCAAATAGTGTTATGTGAGATTCGGTGACCGTTATTGAAGGCGAAACCAGCTTGTCTCCTACCTTAAATTCCGGGAAGGTCTTTCCACTATAACTCATAGCGATGCACCGAACCTAAAGGATTCCAAGTTTTACTTAAATCTTTCGGGAAAATAAGAAGGCATGTTTACTAAGTTTTTCAGATTCATCGAGTAAGCTTTATATTTAAACAATGGAGTCTGTTAATTGAGATAATGATGAATTTCGGGTGGATGAGGAGAAAAACTTTCTGCGGGTTTGGGGGCGAGAAAAGTCATGGAGCAGACTGCTACATGATATTTCCAGTTTGGAAACGAGCTCTTTAGGAATTAGAGGTTGAGGAGTTATGGAAACTCTTAGATTAGCGTTCTTCTGCTGGGAGTCCCTTTACTCGGTGAGAGTGGGAGGACTTGCCATGGCAGCTACTAATCTCGCTGAGAGCCTAGCGAGGGAGCATGAAGTTCACTACTTTACACCTGGTTTGAGTACTCAGAAGAAGAATACTGAAAAGCAAGGGGTTTTTTATCATCGCTGTTGGCCCTCTGGAGTAAACATAGTTGATTATTGTAAAAATATGAGTCTAAAAATGGTTGATGACTATTTAGCTGAAGAAAAGAATGGAGATTTTGATGTTCTCCACTTCCACGACTGGCATCCCACCGAAGCCCTTCACCTCCTTCAAAACCGACCAACTGTCCTAACTTTACACTCCACAGAATACGGCAGAAACGGAAACAATTTCGGAGACTGGTGGGAATATAAAGAGATCTCTGGTAAAGAATGGTACGCCGCCCTCATATGCAGGAAAATTACTACAATTTCCCAGGCTTTGAGAAAAGAGGCTATGTGGCTCTACAACATTCCAGACTGGAAAATTAAAGTCATCCCAAACGGAATAGAGCCCGAAAAGTTCCACATGAATGTTGATGCCACCCAAGTAAAAAAAGAGTACGGTGTAAACCCAGAGGAACCTCTAGTATTCTACATGGGTAGACTCGTGTACCAGAAAGGACCAGACCTGCTCCTCCAAGCAGCACCAAAGATTCTGGAACGGCACCAAAACGCCAAATTCCTCTTTGCGGGAGACGGAGACATGCGTTTCTACCTAGAAGGTCAGTCAAATGGTTTCGGGGGACGCGTAAGATTTCTAGGCTATTTACCCGACATGGAATTCGTCAGACTACTCAACTCCGTGGATCTAGTGGTTATCCCCAGCAGAAACGAACCCTTCGGCCTAGTTTTGCTGGAAGCTTGGAGCGCCAAAAAAGGCGTTGTGGCAACAGAGGTGGGAGGCCTCTCAGAAAACATAGACAACTTCGTGGACGGAGTTAAAGTCTATGTAAATCCGGAATCTATTGCCTGGGGAGTAAATTACTGTCTAGACGACCTCGAAGCCACCCAAAACATGGGAAAAAAAGGGTGGGGGAAACTCGGTAAATTCCGATGGGAAAACATTGCAAAAGAAATGGTGGAGTACTATAAAACTCTACCAGACACAGTTACAAAAAATCCATAATCTAGAAGCCCAACAATTTTTGTGAGTTCCTTAATGGAATTCTACGCCTCCATCAATGTTAATCGATTGGCCAGTCATGTAGTCCGAATCAGTTGATGCCAGAAAAGCAGCCAGCGGAGCCACATCGTCCGCGGTTCCCAACCTTCCCCTAAGAATTTCTGGAGCCTTAAAAGTCTTCATAGATTCCCTAACCACCTCCTCACTATTAAGATAGATCCCTGTGACATGAAAACCGGGACAAATGGCATTCACAGTTATGTCGGGAGCCAACTCCTTCGCCAAAACCTGAGTTAAAGCCACCACTCCAAACTTGCTCACCGAATAAGCACCAATGTGAGGAACCGCTGTCTTACCCGCTATGGAAGCAATGTTAATTATTTTTCCCCTCACTTCTCCAAACTTTTTCTCCTGTTTTAGCATTCTTATGGCGGCAAATTTTGAGCAAAGCCAAGCACCCTTAACATTAGTATTCATAACGCGATCCCACTCTTCCTCGGTCTGCTCAATGAGAATATAAGGGAGGCCACTGATGCCCGCGTTATTAACTAGAATGTCTAGTCTTCCCCACTCATTGTAAGCCTTTTCGATCATTGCCTCCACTTCGGCTGATTTTCCCACATCGGCTCGGACAACCATAACTCTTCTTCCTAGTTTTTCTATCATCCTTGCAGTCTCATTTGCCCCTTCCAAATTTACGTCGTTGACAACAATGTCTGCCCCTTCCCTAGCATATCGTAAACTAATTGCTCTGCCAATGCCAGAACCGCTCCCAGTAATTAGGGCTATTCTACCACCCAATCTCTGCTCCGGAAACTCCTTCAAAAGCACACCTCCACATATTTGTATTCATCAATAATTCCCTATCTCCTCTTAATAAATCTAGGTTTACAAATAGTTTATTTCACAGAAAAATAGTTTACTTCACAAAAATCTTGGTATTTTATTTCCTGCCCTTTCGGGTTAAGAGGGCGAGGGTAAGAGTTACTTAGCCCAACAATTACTTAAACGCGAAAAATATGTTCTTCTTAACGTTAGTGACCCATTTCTGTCTTTTATTCAAAAAAGAGGATAAACAGGTTCACATGTTTGAATATGGTTCGCAAAAAAAGTGTTGGTCTACTGTTGGGTGAACCCGCTTCTGCTTCCGCGCTTTTTCTCATATTTCCCTTTTCTTAAAAAGAAGAGGTGAGGGTTGTTTCTAGCTTAAACGATGGTCCAAATTGTGGATTACAGTTTAATGCGGGGTAGGTATCTAGGTTTTATTATATGGTTGGGAAAGAATTTGTTTTTCTTTTATGGGGCGTAAAAAGTTTTTAGTGCACTTTGGGGATTGGAGTGTCAACTAACATTGATATGCGTGCCCTCAAAAAC
>JAHAWU010000010.1 GCA_018383815.1 Candidatus Jordarchaeia archaeon
CCCCCAGTGTGTGGGGAGGAGACCTCAGCCATCATGTATAGCATCCTTAATGAGCCTCCGCCTCCTATTGGTGGGATTCCCCGAGAGCTGGAGGGACTCATTTTCAGGGCCCTCTCCAAGAGGAAGGAGGAGAGATTCAATAGTGTGGACGTAATGTTGGACAAGTTGGAAAGATTGGTTTTTTGAGCCTTCTTAAATTGCTTCTTCCCTATATTCCTCACTTTTTCTGTTTTGCTTTTTTAGCGGGTATAGTAATTCGAAAAGTTTTTTGACATTCATATGTTCAAACAGGGCTCCTTATGACTGGTTTTTGTGGCGTTTCGCCCTAGTCCGGTTGCTTCTGCATGGCCTCCAGCCTCGCATTTTATACATTTTTGTGTTAAAAATGAGGGGGCTTCCCTTCAAGAACCCCGCCACAAAAAAAGGGGAACCCCCATAAAAAGGGAGTGCAGCTTAAACATATGGTTGACATTTGTTTTCCTGGAGAAAATGGGTTAATGTAGTCTTCTTTTCTCAAAAAAAGGCGTTTTTGCCCTCCTTTTTCGTGGAGACCAAAATACCTAATGATAAAAAATTTTTACGATTGCCATGAAAAACTTTTTCATGCTTTATCTGAAACGCTCTAGCGTGTGTTGGTTTGCCGTGAAAAACTTTTTCATCTTTTATCTATAACGCTTTCAGCGTATGTTGGTTTGTCTAAGCTTATGTAGTTTTTTATATCATGTGTGTGATAATTTTGTTGTGGGAGTGGGGAAATGTGTATTCTTTGCATAAAATTGGAGAAAAACAATTATTCGTAGCACTTATGGGTAATGCATAGAATTTTGTAGGGAGGTTGGATTGTGGAGGGTGGAAAAAGCGGGGATTTTGAGGGGTTGGGTGAGTTGGAGGTTTGGTTCAGGAAAACAGAGGGATTGTGTGAGGAACTTATACCCTTTTATTGGGGAGGACGGGAGAGTTGGGGGGTTAATAGATTTGATGTCTGATAATAGTTTGGTGTTGGGTGATGCCTTCCTTGTCTGTGGATGTGAAGGGTGAGCTTGTTAGACGGGTGCTGATTGGTGCATTGGCTGGGGAGTGGGCTCTTGCTAGAAACTCCATAGGTAGAGCGGAGAAGCGGCTGAAGTAATGTGAGCGGAGATACGGAATGAAGACGGAAGAGTTTCACGAGAGGTTTAAGTCCGGTGAACTTGGAGATATGGATGACTGCGTAGATTGGGCGGGGGAGTACGAACCCCTCAAATAGGGCTGTGTTGAACAATTTTAATTTTTTCAAAATATGGGCTGTTTTTCTGAAAATTTTTCGGGCGTAAAAAGTTTTTAGTGCAAAGCCGCTGGAGTCTTCGGACCTGGGGCTCTGTGTTTTCTTCTTCTGGTGTGGTTTTGGGTCTCCCCACTTATTCCTTTTGACAAAAGGGAGCCCTAATAGAGCTTCTCTCCGATTGAAGTCTAACCCCCCTTTTTCTGGGGAACATTTGTCTCCAAACATGCTCCAAATACCAAAAATGCACTAAAAACTTTTTATGCCCAAGAAACTAATATCAACAAGAACTTAAAAATGTGCAAAGGAGAAAGTAAAACTGGAAAAAACTTATGTTGCATTAAAATGGGAAACGCTCATAACCAAGAATTTTGTGGTTGTCTCATTTTGCAGGCAGACTTGAATTGTTCAACTTATTGTGGGGGGTGTTCTTATTAAGGCTTCCTTTTATAAGGCTGGAATTTATGAAGTGGTGAATTGAATAAATTCGCGTTGCTGATAGTCAGACAATAAATCTTATTTAAGAGCGAACAGGTTTTGGAAGGATATGTTTATAGGAAAATGTTTGGGCAGGATATAATTATTGTTAGGAAGCGGGGATAGTGTGGTTGCTGGGTAAGGATAGGAGGTAGTTTATAGATGTTATACTAGAAGGGTACCAAAGACTTTTTATGTCTGTACATTTTTCTAGAATTCCAGCCGAATAATCAAGTTGTTTGGTTGTATTAATGGTACCTCAATTTTCTCTGACTAGAGGTTCTAGGGATAAGAAGTGTTAAAAAGTTGAATGTGGTAGAGGTTGATTGTTTTGAGTGGAAATCTTGATGTGGTTTTTTATCCTCGGTCTGTTGCCCTTGTGGGTGCTTCCAAGGATGTGGGTTTCTACATAAATCCTATTTCTTCTTCTAAGTTGAGGGAAAAGTTTTTTTTGGTTAATCCTCGGGCTAGTGAGGTTTTGGGTTTGAAGTGTTATCCTAGCATTTTGGATGTTCCTGAGACTGTGGATTATGCTATTTTTGCGGTTCCGGCCAGGGTTGTGCCTGAAGCTTTAGAGGAGTGTGGGAGGAAGGGTGTTAGGGTGGTTCACATTTATTCTTCGGGTTTCAGTGAGACTGGGCTTGAGGAGGGGCGGTTGCTTGAGGAGGAGGTTTTAAAAATTGCTAGGAGCTATGGGATTAGGGTTATTGGTCCGAATTGTATGGGGGTTTACTGTCCAGAGTCCGGCTTGTTCTTTTCACACGACCTGCCCTCCGAGTTGGGGCCAGTGGCTTTTATTTCTCAGAGTGGGGGTCAAGCTGTGAACTTTGTTTTTGAGGGATTGCGTCATGGATTCCGTTTTAGTAAGGTTGTGAGTTATGGTAATGCTTTGGATGTGGACTTTGTGGAGCTCGTGGAATATCTGGCCGAGGATCCCAAAACCAGCATCATTGGAGCCTACGTGGAGGGCTTAAGAAAAACTGAGGGACTGCTTGAAACTTTGAAAAGGGCCTCGGAAAAAAAGCCATTGGTGATTCTTAAAGGAGGACAAACAGAGGATGGAGCCCGAGCCGCAGCCTCCCACACTGGTGTTCTGGCAGGCTCAACCAAAATTTGGGAGGGCCTCATAAAACAGGTCGGGGCTGTGAGTGTTGAGACTTTTGAGGATATGGCGGATTTTATTGTGGGTTTTCTCTACGCCCTTCCACCTAAGGGTAGGGGGGTTAGCATAGTTACCACTTCGGGTGGCTCTGCAGTGGTTCACTCGGATTTGTGTGTTAAGGAGGGTTTGAGGGTTCCCAGATTCTCTGAGGAGACCCAGGCGGAGCTTAGGAAAATTGTTCCCATAGCTGGGGCAAGCATTAGAAACCCTCTGGATGCCTGGATGGCTTTTCAGTCAGGCATACTGCCAGAAGCTCTAAACATTGTCTCTCGGGACACAAGCATACATTCACTAATCGTGGAGGTTCAGCCCGCAGGATTCAAAGTGTACACTGCGCGTGACCCGAACGCGGTGGACAAGTTTACATCAGTTTTGGGCGAAACATGCAAAAAGATAATGAGTGAGCAGGGTAAACCCACCATGATTGCTGTGACCAAAAGCATTTATCCAGAATTTGAAGCACAAATTAGGAGCAAGTTTCAAAGCATGAATCTACCCGTCTACCAATCAATATACGAAGCAGCGAAAGCCCTCTCCAAACTATACTTGTACAGGCAGAGCAGAGAAACACAAGAATAGAAATATTCCCTTTTTAGGGAACAGGCTTATTTTAGATTCACAAAATCACCAGGGAAGTCCCACCCTTCACATTGTGGAGAAATCGCTGAAAGAATATTTGAAACTCTTAGTTAGCAGGGTTCTACACTAGGTGCGGAGGGTGATGCTAAAACCGTTAGTCTGCCTGGGAATTGAAAATCTTATAAGAGAAGGTTCCTTAAATGGTTCACAGACACAAAGGATACAAACAGGGAAATAGGTGAAAAAAGGGCCCATAAGTCCCATTGAGATGTATCCAGCGCAATTGCTGCGGCCTTCCGAGGAAACTGGTGAGGATGGTTGAGCCTGTAAAAGTTATAAAATTGCGTTGCCAAAAATTGGGTGTGGGAATTTAGGGGTCTAGAGTTGTTTCATGTCAAGTTTTGTATGGGTTGGTGATTTTTTGATGCTTAAGCAGTGTAAAATGTGTGGTGAACCCGCTTCTGTTAGGGTGCCCTACGCCCGGCTCTCCTTGTGTTCCAAACATTTCACGGAATACGTTGAAAGGCATGTGAGGAACACGATTAGGAGGTATAAACTGATTAAAAGTGGAGACCGGGTAGTTCTTGCCATCTCGGGGGGCAAGGACAGCCTGGCCCTACTTCACATCCTCAATAATCTGAAGGGGGAAATTGGCTTCGAGTTATCTGCGCTCAACATAGATTTGGGCATCAAAAAGGATGATTACTCTCTGAAAGCCATGCAAATCTCTGAAAAGTATTGTAGGGAGCTTGGGGTCAAACTTTCAAAAGTAGATATGAAGAGGGATTTCGGCTTCACAATAGACGAAGTTTTCTCCTCAAAAAACGTTAGGAGACCGATATGCTCTTCTTGCGGCGTTATAAAGAGGTATGTGACCAACAGGGTGGCAGTGGAATTGGGGGCTAGCAGTCTTGCGACTGGGCACAACCTTGACGATGAGAGCACAGTGCTACTCTCAAACTATGTGAAGGCAGACATTGATCTCTTGGTTAGGTCTGGTCCGATACTTCCATCACGTGGAAAGAGGATGGTTTCCCGAATAAAGCCACTCTATGAAACCTCCGAAAAGGAGACAACCCTATACAATTTTTTTAAGGGAATACAGCATCTGGAACAAAAGTGTCCATATGCCTCGGGCGCATCCACACTGAGACTCAAAGAAGTTGTAAACGCCCTAGAAGAGGAATGGGTGGGGTCCAAGATCGCCCTGGTGAGAAGCTTTAACAAAAAAATAAAACCCATACTTGCAGAGCACTATTCCAACAATTCCGGGGATATTGAACTCTGTGAAGTGTGCGGGTATCCCACTTCTACGAAAATTTGCTCCTTCTGTCGCTTAAAGAAAAGCGTGTCCAAAAATCGCTAAAAAAATGTGAAAGGCCCTTAAACTGGGCGACAAAAGTTTTTAGTCTCATTCACTTTATTCTCCTCCTTCGCCAATGGAGTTCAGTGTTTGGAAGCGTTTTAGGGGATAGGTTATTTTCCCGTCTTCTATCTCGGCGAAACTGGTAAGAACGTGTTCTCTAACCTCTCCTTTATCTATTATGTGGGTGACTCGGTGTCCCGAGGCTTTTAGGTAGTCGGAGATGATTCTTCGGTGGCAGCTCCAATAAAATTTTTCTGCACACATGATGGCGACTATCTGTTTTTCTGCGATGCTCAAAAGTTTTCCTATACCATCCATAAACTCTTGGGTTAGGGTGTGGTCTGCATAATTTCTGAATCCTTCGCTGGTCCAGGCTTTGTTGGGAGATTTTTCACCCAGTCCCTTTTTCCTATAGCCGCCCAGCTCCTTCCCCAACCACACATACTTTATACCTCTGTCTTCCAAGCTTTTCTGCAGATTTTCGCGTCTGAATTGGGGGTAGCGTTTGGAGCTGGGCCAGCTCCGCACGTCGACCAAAACCTGAACATTATTCTCTTTTAGAAGGTCACAGAAATCTTCAATGGTTCTCATGGAGTGCCCCACTGTAAATAGATGAATTGACCTTCCAACCACAACTAATCCTTCTGACAACTTCGATGAAAAGCTCTTATTTCCCACTTTTAGACTATCTTAGTTATTTGTATTTTCTCTGGAACCAAATCCCTTAAGACCAATGGTTATTTTATCCTTCTAGATAAGGCATAATCCCTTTTGGTTAATGGTTATTTTTGGTTTATGGTTATCCCCAGCGGTATTTTCTTCCTGTTCCGCCTTTGGGCCATGAGAACTTTATGGCTCCGATGGTGCACACAAACCAGCATGATGCACACTCGCAGCAATTCTCGTACTTTACCGCTTTGGCTTTGCCGTCTACCATGCTGATTACTCCTCCGGGGCATACCTTGACGCAGTCTCTGCATCCTGTGCAAACTTCTGGGTCAATATTGATGAATTCGCCGCCTGGCGTCCAGCTTGTTCCTTCCAACATTTTATACTTCATTTTGTCACCCCTGCAAGCATCATAAGTTCGTTAAATACCATTGGAAGCTTCCTATAGAGGAAGGGTCCTATGTATCTTATTAGGGGTAGGAATCCGCTTATTAGCAGCATTAGGTCTGAGGGTTTAGGCTGGTCAAACGCGCTTCTGACTACGTAGTTGGAAATTGTGGAGCTTACCTGAACAATTTTTTCTCCGCCCATCTTTGCGATGACGTCTCTTCTCCAGGGTCTTTGCATTAGCCTCCAGATTAGTCTACTTTTATACTTTTGCTCATAGATTGAGAGTCCTTCTTCTGAGACGTTGCCTTTGGATATGGATTCGGCTGCGGCTTCTCCTGCAAGCATTCCTGAGGCCATTGCGCCGTAAAAGCCTGCACAGGTGAAGGAGTCTAAGAACCCTCCTGCATCGCCTGCCACGAGTATTCCGTTGCCATAAGTTTTTTCTAGCATTTTCTGATCTCTGTCCAGTGCTGACCATAGGGGAACCGTGTTCCACATCCAGGCTCTGAATTTTGCAACGTCCTCAAATCTGTCCTTCCAGAGATGTGAGTGTAGAAATCTCTCCATGAAAATGGTGGGACTCTTCCTGCTTGAAACCAGTGCTCCCACTCCCAAGTGAAAGCTTTCTCTGTAGGGAAATATCCAAACATAGGATCCTATGTCTGCGGGGGTTAGGGTTCCCCAGTAAACTTCAAATGTGTCCGCTAGTCCCAGTCTTTTAATTTCCCTCTCTGGTATTGTGAAGTCTAGAACCACACAGTTTTCCACATTTTCCGGCGGGAGCTTTCTTCTCACTCCTGCTCTGATTCCTATAAGTGATTTTGCTCCATCGGCTGCCACCACCACTTGGGAATTGATTTTTTCTCCCTTCTCCGTGACAACTCCCTTAACGTAGCCGTCCTCCTTTATAACATCTATAACAGTGGTGTTGTTTCTGAATTCGGCTCCAGCGTTCACCGCGAGTTGGGTTAGCCACTTGCAGAAATCGTAGCAGTAAATGGTATATCCTACTCGGCTGTCATCTGTGCTCCTAAATGTGAGTTCGAGGGGAGCTTCTCCCTTCTCGTTGGCCATAATCCACCTAACACCCTTAAGTTCTCTCTCCAGTGGAGCCTCCTTTAAAAATTCTAATCCGGGCTCGGTGAATGCGTCGTGTGTCAGGATACCGCCAGAAACAATTTTTTCTCCAGGTTCAGTTGACCTCTCAAGAAGTAAAACTTTAAGCCCTTTTTCCGAAGCGGTCTTTGCTGCAACTGCACCGGCAAAAGCTGAACCAACAACAATAACATCATACATTCTACCCATAAGGTCCACACCTCCTTATTTATGTAAGAGAGCATAATAGTTATAGAAATTTTCCCCACTAAAAAATATGATACCCCTCATTAAAGTTACTCCCACCCTCTTGGCTTAAATTTGGATCTGCCGATTCTCTCAGCAGGGGGCATATTACTTTTTGGAAATCTGTGGCTCCATTTCCCCTACACCTTAGAGGAGAATTTTGTTGTTTTGTCCAATAAAGTATGCCTTGCTTCTCCCTCCAATTTTTCCCGTATATCAGCTTCTATGCGGAGGAACGTATAACGTATATCTTAATTCTAATTGGAGGTGTTCTCTTCAGGGTTGCTGTGATGCTTTAGGGGGCTATTTAGGAAATTAGCAGAAACAAGTACAAAATTTTAAAAAAGCTGTGATTCGGACGAAGCTGTGAAAATTTGGGAAAAGAAAAATTCTGGTTTTTATGCATGTCTCTAATACTTGTAGAATCCCCTACCGGCTGCTTTACCCGTCCATCCCTTTTTTACATATTCTTCGAAGAGAGGGCATGGCTTATAGATTTCTAAACCATACTCCTGATGTAATTTTTTAATTGTATTTAACAGGTTGTCTAGGCCCATAGCGTCCGCCAGTTCACATATTCCCACAGGTGACCTAAAGCCCAGCTTCACAATTTTGTCTATGGTTTCTGGATCAGCCACTTCCTCCTTGATAATCCAGAAGGCTTCGTTGGCTGCACCCGCTATGGCTCTGTTAACATCATACTTTCCTGCAAGGCTCATATCAATTACTGGGGGTCCCTTACTCCAATCATAGAATCCTTTGCCGCTCTTCTTTCCCAGCCTTCCTTCTTTGGCCATGGATTCAAGGAGTCCGGGTGGGGGCTGGAAGCGTTTTCCATAGGCTTTAACGAAATGCTTGCCTAGGGCGAGTATGATGTCTACTCCTATTATGTCCACGGCTTCAGCGAAGCCCATGGGGAAACCTATGGCTCTGAGTGAAGCGTCAAGCTCCTGTGGCGTCACCTCTCTCCTATGGATTGCCCACAGGGTTTCCAGTCCCGCTCCCACGAGAATTCTGTTGTTCACGAAACCAGGAACATCCTTTTTTACCATCACTGGAACTCTTCCAATCTTTTCGGCTACTTTTGATATTACTTTTATTGTTTCTTCGCTGGTTTTTTCTCCCTTCACCACTTCCGCCAGCTGGCTTAGGATGGGCGGGTTTGAAAAATGCATGCCTCCGATTCTCTCAGCGCCCTTCAACCCTTTGGCTATGTCAGTGACTGTTAAGCTGGATGTGTTTGTGGCCAAGACCACATTCTTGGGTAGTTTATCCAGTTCTGCAAAAACCTTCCTCTTTACCTGTAAATCTTCGGCTACCGCTTCCAGTACGAAGTCCACATCTTTTATTTCCTTCAAACTTTCGGCGATAGTGATTTTGTTTCGGACCTCGTCGTAGGTTTTTCGGGTTATTCCCATTTGGCGGAGCTCATCCATACTTTTCTTTTGCTTCTGGGGTAAAGCGTCTAGAACTGCTTTTGACTTGTCTGTTACAGTGACATCAACATCGTAGAGGGCGAAGAGCAGTGAAAGGTCGGAACCCATTGTTCCCGCTCCAATCACAGCCGCTCTTTTAACTTCTTCAGCCAAACATATACCTCCATCAAAGATTTAAAGCAACAAAAAAGTTGTTACCAAAGCAGTTAGAACAATTAGATTTTTTTACAAATATTTAAACATTTTTATAAATTAAATCCGCTCTTATAACCTATCCGAAGCCCCGGGGGCGAAAAAGGTAACTCCAGGCCTCTATAGACCTGTATCAACAAAGTAGACTGGACATTTATTTTGAATTCCAATAAGCTTTTAAACATCACTTATCGTTTTTTTGTTTGCTCCCTATTTTTCCCTCTTTTTTCAGTCTCAGAATTAGGGGATCCTCTATTCCTGCTTCCGCAAATCCTTTGGCTCTGAGTAAGCAGGAATCGCATTTGCCACAGGGAACTTCTCCCCCCTCATAACAGCTCCATGTCAACTCTAGGGGGGCGTTCAGCTTTATTCCTAGCTCCACTATTTCCTTCTTATTCTTGTAGAGTAGGGGGGTTTCTATTTTTATATCTACATTGTATTTTGTAGCGATTTTGCTTGCGGCCTTTAGGAGTTCGTTGACTTTCTCGTAATATGCAGGTCTGCAGTCTGGATAGCCTGAATAGTCTAACACGTTGGCGGCTATGAAGATTCGCGCCTCAATCTCCTCTGGTTTAATGCCTTCCCTCTCTATTTTATAAAGGATTTCTGATTCCAGGTATGCGGCGGCCAGCACAATTAGGAATGTGTTCCTCATGGGGACATATGTTATTGGAATGTCTTCTGCCATTCTATCCACACTTCGCTCTTTTGGAACGGGGAACAGTTCAGGGTGGGTTAAGGCGCTGTACCATGCAACATCCTTGAATGGCGAAATGTCCACAACCCTGTGTTTTATGCCCAACTTTTCCGCTATTTGTTGGGCGCATCTAACCTCTTTGCTCAGCCTCTGCCCATAGTGAACTGTGAGTGCATGGATTTCCCAACCCAAACTCTTGGCATAGGCAGCTGTGGTCGTGGAATCTAAACCCCCACTCAACAAAACCACACCTATCCTAAGCATAGGACTCAACCAACCATTTCAAGACTCTTTACACAGAACGCTTAGAACACCCACTATGGATTCATTGGCTCCCTCATATTTCCCTCTCCTCTATTTTCATTTCTCCCTTTAAATTCATAGTCGATATTACGGCTTTAGATTTGTCATGAGTCACTATGAATACCAGTTTGGCCCACTTAATGGCCTGGTTGGAAATGTATTCTTTCTTTAACCTTTGTACCTGCTCAATTGAGCTAATTATACTTTTTCTCCTCTTTTCATACTCTTCAAATGAATCGTAGGGGGAGTAGAAGCGACCCGAAACTACTGTCTTAACTTTTGGGTTTCGGAAGTCCAGATAAAACATGTCTGCATCTTCCGACAAAAAGATTACGCCCAGAAGCCAATAAACCCGCCAATCTTCACTGGGCAAAAGATTAGGCGACCTAGCGTATCTCAAATGGTCGTTCGGCCAACTAAATTTAGGAATTATGTCAATGGTTCTAGCCTTAGTTACATATCCGGGTGGGGGAGGAGAAGGCGGGGTTATTTCAAGGCTGTAGCGCAGACCGGGTACTTCATCCAGTGCCCTTATCAGATCCTCCCTAAACTTCGCTATATTTTTTGGCGTTTCATCCATACGCCTAAACTCTTCTCCTCGATAAAGGTAAATAACCCTGTCACCCTCCACCAAGTCTTTTTCGTCGGGCATGTCCTCTATGATTTTCCTCAAATCTGCGCCCAACTGTTCATTAAGATTCCCTACAACACTCCTATCAAGATCCCAACCTATATCTACCATTTTTAGGCATCCTACAAACTAATTCAGAAAACACTCCACTTTTATTAGAATACCAGAATCTTATAAAGGAATTGAAAAAAGAGAGGGCGATATAGATTTATTCGGTTCCATTTCCCTTAAAAAGCTCTAAATTGCGAAAAGAGATTTGTAAACGCCCCTTTTTTGAGGCATAACCGAACCATTCTACATCACTAAAAAGAGGGTACGCTGTCTTATTGTAGTGACAGAGCCACCCAGAAAGATGTTTAACTCAGCATTAGCTTCTATTTTTCGAGCTTCCCTATAACTTGTTTCTGAAATGCGGTCTCATTTGAACTTCCAGCTTTTGCCCAGCTTTAATTGGGCTTATCCCTTCTCTTTTTGTTTAATGGAGACCTTCTGTAGCTTTCTCTGCATTGAAACCTAGACCTCCTAAAAGTAGTCCCCCATAATTGAGCGAGGCTTAAAATAGGGGTGTACCAAAGGCTTTTTACTTCCATTTTTCATGTGAAAGGTAAGGTTCTCAACTAATTTGACTTCGTGGAGTGTAATAATTTTTGTTCGGTTATGGTCTTCTTGAGGTGGGCTGCTTTGATTCTTGTCGATCACCGTGAAAAGAGAAGCATGATACCTGCAAAGTTGCAACAATTCGGTGTAGAAATCAGGTTTGAAGATTTACCAGTAGGCGACTACTTGCTTAGCGACAATTTATGCGTGGAGAGAAAGGAAATAAACGACTATATTACCAGCCTGACTTCCGGTCACCTCCACACACAGCTTTACGAGCTTAGCACTAACTTCGAAGTAAGCTACCTCATTGTGGAGGGAATAATATCGGAGGCCCTAATGTACCGCAAAATAAAAAGAGAAGCCTACCTATCATCACTTGCAAGCGCCTCCCTCAAGAGAAGCCTAGAAGGGAAGAGGGGAATCGTGCAGATAGTTAATTTGGAAACGGCTTTTGACACTGCCCTTTTCCTCAAAAGTCTAGATGAACATGTGGGAAACGGAGAACCCCGCATCCCCCCATTATCAAGGGTTAAAAAGGGCGTAAAAGACCAATTAGTATTTATAGTATCCTCGCTTCCCGGAATCGGCGAAATCCGAGCCAGAAGACTCCTGGAACACTTCGGCGACTTGAAAACCCTGGTCAATGCAGACTGGGGAGAAATCGCAAGCGTTCCCGGGATAGGCGCAAAAACGGCCAAAGAGCTATACACCCTATTTATAAAAAAATACAGCGAAGAAACGCAATGAGTAAAGGCTTTAGCCCTCATTCCTTCTGTTCATAGTTACATGAGCACCCGCGCTTCAAAAAGATGTCTAAAGCTCTTTTCAGCCTCTCATTTTTATATGGATGGTGCAAAGGGCATTTGTCTCCTGTAGTTGGCCATGGTAAGAGTGTTTTGAACTCTTCTCACGACGCTTTCTTCAACTTCTAGTTTTTCAACTATTTCGTGGGTCTGCATTCCACGTTCCAAACAGCATAGTATAGAGTCCAATTTAAGATAATCCATACCTATTAGGGCTTCGTCGGTAATTAGGGATCCTAAGATTAGGTCGGGGGTTGAGGGTTTATTTAGTATGTATTTTGGAAGTTTTAAGTGGTGAGCCAGCTGTCTAACTTGTGTTTTATAAAGGTTTTTAAGTGGCGCAATTTCGCAGGCTCCGTCTCCATGCTCATCGTAGGTGCTTGTTACATATTCTGACTTGGTTATGGTTCCCGCGACAAGCAATTTTCTGAGGCAAGCGTGATAGTAGAGCATGATACTTCTCAATCTAACTTTGGGGAAGGTGAAGCAGTAGCCCCGCCTACCGGATTTAATGTCAATCATTTCTATCTCCGAAGTCTTGTCCCTTAAGGTGAAGGAATAATCGCCGGTAAAAGAGTTGGGATCCACTATTGGTAAATCTACGGCTTTGTGTTCAAACACGCTCACCCTATACGCTTCTCTTAGTTTCTCGATAAACAATTTCTTATTTTTTACGATACTATCGGGAAGTATATCGTATATTCCCATCTTCCTCAATATTGGGGTCAGATCTATAACGTCATACTCTATTTTCAGACTGGAGGCCAGCCTTTTTGCGTCTCTAATATTTTGGGGTTCACTATCTCTTTCTGGCATAATTAGGCCAAACACACGGTCGGGGCCTAAGGCTCTCACACTTAAAGTGGCAACGGTGCTCGAATCTAGTCCACCACTCAAACCCACAATAACGCCCTCTTTCTTAAGTATTCGAACATAATTTCTAATAAATTCCTCAATCTTTTCAGACACGACCTCATAATCCAGTTCCAACATCTCAACCATAGAAGATTTCATACATTTAACCCTCACTGAGTTTTCAGAATCATAATAGAGTGTTTTTGCCAGCTGACACTGCAGTTTATTGGGCGGAGAGTAAAAGTTTCATTCTGCAACTAGCTTGGGTGTACTTTTTGGGTCGCTTCTGTCTTATGATTTTTAATCTATCCTATCACTACTCTTTTGCTCAAAGGAGTCCTTTTTGTCGCTCCTTTTATGTTGGTCCTAGAACATTTTGTGGGAAATTTTTGTCTACAAGTATTGCTCCAGATCTGTAAAAGCGCGCTAGAGACTTTGGTCATGAAAAATAGAGATTTTTTTCTCTAATAATACCTAATAATATTCCTATATCTCGTAACTATTACGGCTTGGCATCTAGGTTCTGTCTAAATTCTTTTTAGGGGTAAGTTTTGTAGAGTTTCTTTCCCAATCCAGAAAACCAAAATAAGAGGCAGAAATTGGGGTGAATTTAGATCGATATCGAGATTATTCTAAAAGTCATTCTATGGATAAAAGTTTGGTTTGTATACTTCTCTCAGAGATGTTTAAACTTGGTACGTATATTTGGGTCTTGGGAATTTCTCCAAAAAACACTATGTTACCGCCGATGTTTTCCAGTTTGAAGTAGGACTTTGCCAGATGAGTGGGTAGTTTCAAAGTTTCGTGTCCGAATTGAAACATAACCATTACTCCATTGAGCTTTTTTATTTGTTCCATCCAGGTTTGTATAATCTTTAAAAGGTCCCCTGTTCCGTAAACATATTCCATGGTGTCACTTGCCATGGTAACAACCAGTGTTTCGGCCTTAACCTCTTCTAATACCTTTTTGGCTAATTCTGTAAAGTTATTAAGGTCTTCTTTGGGATTTTGCCCCTTCAAATGGTGTGTATTATAAGTTTCAGTAGGGCTTGGATGATTTTCTGGAGTTAAAAACACATGGAAACATTTCTTCAAACGGTTTAAGGAATCATCACCTAGCGTAGACACTAGCTTTTCATTTAAATCAGATGTGGGGACCATTTTTACTACGTCAGTGGAAAAAAGGGATTTAGAAGGTATGCTAAAGACTGGATAACCCTGAAGAACGATGTTAAAAAATATGGGGCTGAAAATATAGAAGTGAGCCATACCCACATTTTCCCCTATCTCAAATATGTTGAAGGATCCCTTTTCGAAGCCCCCGCCCAATATTTTGTCCAGCTCGGGAACCAGAGTGGGAATTTTCCTTCCCTCCTTTTGCTCCAACTTAGTTTCTCGAGGAATAAAGTTTATTTGTAAACCATTTTCGAAGCACCTAAATCTTCCATCTTTGAGTGTGAAGAGATACATTGGGTTCTCTATCTTATTTCTTCTAATTTTTTCAACGTACAGTTTTCTTATAAGCCTCTCATTCACTATGTCTCTCTCCAGCCTTACAACACCGTCAACCAGATAGTCTAACTTACTCTCCTCACATGTTTCGCTTATGAAAATCACATTTGCGTTTACCCTCTCCGCCATGTCTAGGATGTCTCGTTCCACACTCAAATCTTCCTGCGGAATTCTAAGATTCGACTTTAAATAATCCACGCTATCCGCGATAATTGCTAGGTGTTCTCCCTTGGCTTCCAGAACTCTAGAGTAGAGGTTTTTTAAGAAACTCGGCCTATCAACGTACTCAAACAGAGTCTCTTCCCTAGTTTGAAGATCCAGGCTGGTGTTCGCGTCCAGAATGTTTTCTTGGTGAAGGCAGGTTTCAGACCATGGAAACTGGTTATAAAGCCTGCTAGGAGAGACACGAGTGGACAAATAAATCGCGGAGCAATTCATATAGCGTACCAGTTCGAGAGCCATAGTTGTTTTGCCCGTACCTGCACTACCCTTAATGTGGAGGGAAAAAGTAGGAGACTCTAGAGCCTCTGAGATTTCTTTCGGAAGGGTAGTGGCTAAAACCATCAGCTTTACCCCCTATTTGCACCATCAATTCAATTTTTAATAGAGACAGTTTGATAGAGACGGAAAAAATTTTAGGAAGTAATGTATTTTTATAAACCTTTTTTGCAAGTTACCCAATTAGATTTGAGGATTCTACAAATATCGCCACAGTTCTTAGATATTATTATGAAGTGTTATTTATATAAAGCTTTTTATTTTCATCTGGGAAATTTATCATATCAAAAGCCATTACCATAATAAAGGTCTATTTCTAGTGGAAATTCAGCATCACAAAACTACAAGAACAATGTCCTCGCATTTCAAACGCAAAAATAAAAAGCACAACAAAAAAATAAACCTATAGATGCACCTTAACAAAAATTTTAGGAAATCAAAATTTTAAGAGGAGTAAGAATGGTGAAGTATGACGTAGTTGTGGTGGGCGGCGGACCCGGCGGCTCCCTAGCAGCGAAGACTGCAAGTGAAAAGGGCTTAAAGACGATAATGATTGAGCGTGGAAGAAAAATTGGCGACAAATCCTCCTCCGGATGCGGCCTCGCTCCCAGAATTTTCCGCGACTTTGACTTCATCAAAAAAATGAACATACCCGGAGTAAAAATCAAGTACCAATCCATGCACATGCTCGATGAAAAACTGGAGGAACGCTTCATGATACGCTGGTCCACCAGCGATTTGGCAGAGTACCCAGAGGCCCGAGAATTCTTCCAATTCGACGTGTACCGCAGAGATTTTGACCGCTTCCTAGCAGAATTAGCTTCCGAAGCTGGTGCAGAGATAAGAACGGCTACCCTAGCAAGTGGAGTCCTGAAAGATTCCCAGGGCCAAATCAAGGGCATAATTACTGATAAAGGCGAAAAAGTGGAGGGAGACATAACCATCGCTGCGGATGGAGCTGTCTCAAAAATTGCCTATCAAGCGGGTCTCAGAGACAAATGGAGACCGGACGAAATTACCCTAGTAGTAGACTGTGACTTCCAAGCCTCAAGACAAAGAATGGATGAACTCATTGGTCCTGAAGAATATTGTAACCAAGTTTATGTATCACCTCTATATCCTGCCACTTATGTGGCTATGATGCCTGAGGGATTTCATGTGGGTCTGGGTCAGTGGGTGGGCAGATTTGCCTCAGGTTTCGGAGAGCGTCCCTACGAGTATTTCAGGCGGGTAATTAGTTCCGGTACACTGAAAAGGTTTATTGATAGACTCCAAGCCAGGCCCAGAGAGTTTCACGCGCACCTTCTTCCCTGGATGCCTAGGATGCCTACAAAAACCTATGGTGGTGGGATAATGCTGGTGGGTGACGCAGCAGGGTTTGCCTGTCCCCTTGAAGCTGAGGGTATTCACTATGCCATGGTTTCAGGAAAGTTTGCTGCTGAGGTGGCTGCAGAAGCCATATCTAAAGGAGATGTATCTGCTTCGGGTTTGAGGCTCTATGAGGAGAAGTGGAAAAACTCAACTATAGGGGAGGAGTTTTCTGCAGCTAGGGAATGGGCGGAGTTCTGGGCGGGCATCTATTTTGATCCTAGCCAATGGACTAAGATTACTCCCTTGGCCAATAACTTAATGTTCTGGGCGAGCTGGTCAAATCCCCACATACGTAATCTTCGAAGAGAAATTTCCCGTTACTCAGAGGATGTGCCCTTCATTTTGGAATTCGTCAAAAGCTACATTTATCCATTGCTGCAAAAGTCTCAGGTTCCCCTGTTTAGAAGCCTTTTGAAGTTGGGCTGGATGTGGCTCAGAGCCAAAAAGAGGAAGGGTATACAATTGGAGGCGGAGGGATAAATGTGGTTAAGGAAGAATTTGATTTGAGAAAACTTGTGAAGCGTAGTGGAGAGACAGGGGAATTTATTCGTCACAATAAGGCTCTGTGTACTGGGTGCGGAAGATGCGTTAAAATATGTCCGATGGAGCTATGGGAGCTAAAGAAGAGTAAGGCTTTCATATCGCCGGAATATGTGGAGAAATGCGTGGAGTGCGGAAGTTGCTGGCTGGTCTGTGAATCAAACGCCATCGAATTCAGTTATCCAAAAGGAGGTACGGGTGTCGTCTGGGAGTACGGTTAACCATTTCCAACCAACATAGCTTCCTGTCTTTAGGAGGCCCCTGTTTTGCTGTAAATTCGTTTTTTGAAGCTAAATCGTCCTCTCCAAATTTTTTTATGTTTATGGGTGCGGTGTGAGGGGCATTTCTCTTCTGAGTTTTGCCATTTCCACGGTGTTTGCTACTCTTTCTACAGTATTCTCTTCGACGCCTAGCTCTCCTGCTATTTCGCTGATCCCCATTCCTCTTTCTAGGCAGTATAATATGGAGTCCAGTGTTTCATATTTCATACCTATTAGAATCTCGTCTGTGACTACTGCGCCAGCGATGAGGTCGGGACTTGAGGGTTTCGTTACTATGTTGTTTGGGACTCCCAAGTACTGGGCGAGCCTTCTTACCTGTGACTTGTAAAGATTTCTGAGCGGCGCAATTTCGCAGGCTCCGTCTCCATGTTCATCGTAGGTGCTTGTTACATATTCGGACTTGGTTATGGTTCCTGCAACCACCAATTTTTTAAGGCAGGCGCGATAGTAGAGCATTATGCTTCTCAGTCTTACTTTTGGGAAAGTGAAACAGTAACCTAAGCTTCCAGATTTTATGCCGATTATGGGAAGGTTTGAAGGTTTGGCCTCAAACGCTGAGACCCTCTTTGCCTCCCTTAACCTCTCCATTAACAGTTTTTTGTTTTTCGCAATTTTATCTGGAAGTAAATCATATATCCCCATTTTTCTCAGTATTGGCGTTACGTCTAAAACCTCATACTCTATTTTTAGCATAGAGGCTAACTGCTTTGCGTCTTTGAAATTTTGTGGTTCGCTGTCCCTCTCAGGCATCAAAAGTCCAAACACTCTATCATTCCCGAGGGCTCTGACACTCAGGGTGGCCACAGTACTTGAGTCTAAGCCCCCACTCAGGCCGACAATAACACCATTTTTCCCTAGTAAATCAACAGATCTCCTAATGAAGTCCTCAATATTTTCAGACACCCTCTTATAGTCCAATTCTAACATTTCAAGAACTAATCTATTCATACACAATCCTTCACCCAACAATCGTAGGACATAGATAAAATTAAAAGGGCATAAAAAGTTTTTAGTGTATTTTTGGTATTGGGGCGTGTTTGGAGACAATGGTTCCCTAGAAGGGGATTAGACTCCAATTGGAGAGAAGCCTATTAGGGCTCCCTTTTGGCAAAAGTGGGGAATAGATGGGGAGACCCTAAACCACACACAAGAAGACAACTCGAAGCCCCAGTCCGAAGACGTCCTCCAGCGGCCTGCACTAAAAACTTTTTACGCGCAATTAAACAATAATCAAATATGCTGAAGAAGCTAATAAAGTAACCCACAGGTTAACTCCACTTTTAGCCGCCTTTGATGAGCATCCTTCCGTTTTAATTGTCGCTTCTTTTATCTGCCACTACCTTACAGATGTTGGATGAAATATAAGAGGCCATGAAAAGCAGGTTAGCTCAGCGAATCAAAATTCAGAGGCTTCTCACATTTCTGAGAAGACGCGATGAACAAGTCTACTTTCTGCTCACAGCATCTCCAACATAGTTAAGAAAAGGAACTCTGACCTGGGGTGGAAGAAAGCGGAAGAAAATAGAAGGTTTATTTGGTATTTTGTTGTTGCTTCTCTATTTTAGTTCTGGTCACTCTATTTGAGTAAGTCTGGTTTGTACGTATTTGTTTGAGATGTCTAGACCCGCCACATACAGTTTTGTTTTGGGGTTCTGTCCATAAAATAGGATGTTGCCGTACATATTTTCTACTTTGAAGTAGGATGATGCAAGGTGGGTTAATGATTTTAGAGGGCTGTGTCTGAATTGGAATAGGATTATGACGCCGTTTAACTGTTTTATTTGGTGTATCCAAGCTTGAACTGTCTTGAGCAGGTACTTTGAGCCGTAAATGTGTCCCATTGTGTCGCTAGCTATGGAAACGATTGGGGTGTCGGATTGTGTCTCATTCAAAACACGGCAGATAATCTGTTTTAAACGGTTTAGTTCTTCCTCTGGGTCTATTCCCTCAAAAAAGTAGTTGTTATAGATATCAGTTGTACGGGGGATAAATGTTGAGGGACGTAAAACATGGAAATATCTCCTCAGTGAATCAAAGATTTCTTTTTCCATGACCGATTGAGGGATGTATCTTAGTAGATCCGTGCTATAGATACCCTTAGAGGGCATGCTAAAGACCGGATAGCCTTGACGTATAAAATTGAAGAACATGGGGGTCAAAAGGTAAGCGTGCTCCACGCCCACCCCGTTGCCTATATCGAATATGTTGAGGGAAACCCTATTAAAACCCCCTTGGAGTACATTGTCTAGTTCGGGAATTAGAGTTGAAATCTTTCCCTCCCTTCTCTCCACTTTTGGAAAATCAGCTGTTGTAAGGTAGGTTTGAATGCCCTTATCAAAGCATGTGAATCTGCCATCTTTAAGTGTAAATAGGTAAACTGAATTCTCAATTCTCATTCCGCGAATTTTTTCGATGTACAACTTTCTTAAAAGTTGACCATCTATGAATTCTTTTTCCAACCTAATAATACCGTCAACCAAATAGTCAAGTTTACTTTCTCCATCTGTTTCACTTATGAAAATCACATTCACATTTAGTTTTTCCGCCATCTCTAAGATGTCATACTCTATGCTGTAATCATTCTCTGGAATTTTAACATTATGCTTTAGGGATTCTAAACCATCCAAAATCATAGTGATGTGCTCCACTCCCGCCTCCGCAACTCTTGAATATAAACTTCTAAAGAAGCTAGGTCTATCAACATATTCGAAAAGAGTGTGCTCTTTATCCCTAGAAAGAATATCGCTTTTCACATCTAAAATATTCTCCAGGGGAATATAGGACTCACACCACGGAAACAGCCTATAAAATTTCTCTGGTTTTACTCTAGCAGATAGATATATGGCCGCTCCTCCATCCAGAAACTGCCTCCCAAGCTCGAGAGCCAAGGTGGTCTTACCAGTACCCGCACCACCCTTAATATGGAGAGAAAATGTTCCAGATTTGAATGCCCCAGCTATCTCAGAGGGAATGTTTGTGGTTAATATCACCAACCACACCCCAATTAAACAGTTATTGAAACAATTTCTAGGACAACAGATAACACAAAACACTTGTAGATTAGAAAGTAAAAAAATTTTTTTGAGGAAACTTAATACAATTTAAAGAGACTATAGCAGTAAAATCTGTTTCTAAATAAATAGTATTAACAAAAATTTATATTTTTATCTGGCCCCAGACTGGCGATGTAGATTTATTCGATTCCATCTCTCTAATAAGGCTTCAAATCGTGAAGGAAGTTCTACAAACACCCTTTTTTTGAGGCGAAATCGAACGATTCTCCATCACCTCTACGGTTCTATGGTTACTCTTTTATAGGAAATTATTTTAGTTTAAAGCACGGTTGAAAATATTTTTGGCGTGGAGCAGTTTGCCTTTATCTTGTCGGAATGGGAATAAATTCAAGCATTATGTTTTGGGTGAATTTGGTAAATGTCAAATTATGGTTGTGGCCACTTTGGTGAGTGGATTGTTGATGGTTATGGTTTGCCGGCTTATGAGTACACGTGTAATCACGAGGTGGATCCTAGGGCTCTGACTTTTACGACTCAGGGTGGTTCCCGTAGCCACTGGCACCAGATTGGAAATAGTCGTTTTAACGTTTTAGCTTATAATTCGGGTTTCGTGGAGGTTTTAGAGAATTCGAGGGGGCCTCAATGGCTAACCTATAGGAGCGAGAAGCAGAAAACTTTGGGCGGAGGAGTAGCAGTTGTGGTTGAGGGGGATGATTATTGGTGTGACCTTTTCTCTCAGAACCTCTATCGTGAGGGGTATAGGCGCATTTTTGGTATGGGCTACTTCCGAAAAATTTCAAATCACAACAATCTAAAATTGGATCACATTGTCTTTACACCGGTGTCCGATGACCCAGTGGCCGTTTCAGAGATAACTATTAGGAACGAGTCAAATCGGGAGAGAAGCATTACTCTTTTTAATTATTGGGGGATTAATCTGCGCTATGTGTCAGAGTCCCTAATATACACCAGTGGGAGAAGGACGGAATACGGCGTTTCCTTATTGAACTGGGTGGGTAGAACCTATGGTTTTCTGCGTCACCTTCTTAGGTGTGATACTGAGCAGGGGCGCACATCCTTCTCTAAAAAGTTTATTTACCATGCGGAGTACGATGCGGAGCGGGGCTTGCTCATTCTTGTTCCAGAGTATCTGGGCAGAAAGCCTCCCAGACAAGTTCCCTCCCCGAGAAATTATTATCCCAAGTCTTTGTTTCTCAAACTGCTAAACGGCAAGGCCACCTACGCTTTAAGCTCGGCTGAAGAATTTATAGATGGGCGGGGCAATTTTAAATTTGCAAGTTTTTCCTATGCTCCTAAAACCCCTGTGAAGAAAAGTCCTTGCCTCTGCCTAGGAGTGAAGCTCACAATTCCAAGGAAAAGTTCGCAAACCTTTACTTATCTATTTGGCTACGCGGAAAAAGAGGAAATATTAAATCTCACCTTCAATTATGAAGAAAAGGCTAGAAGAAGCCCTCTAAGTGAGGGTATTAGGGACTGGAAAGAGCACACTGTCAAGTTTAGGGGTGGTGAGGACTGGGTTTCACGGGAAGCTGCGTGGCACTCCTACTATCTTAAGAGTTCAACCCTTTACGACGAATATTTTGAAAATCACTTTTTGCCCCAGGGGGGTGCCTATGTTTACCTTCAGGGTTTGCATGGAGGCCCCCGAGACTTCTCATTATACATTGTTCCCACGACCTACCTGGATCCAGAACTGGCCAGAGAAACGTTGGAATATGTGTTGCGCTGGATGAGGCCCAGCGGGGAGTTGGCATATTCTGGAAGCGGCTATGGAAGGCTTGGTGGAGCAGTTGTACATAATAAGCCCTCCGACCATTACCTATTCATACTTTGGGCCATCACAGAATACATTTTTGCCACTCGCGACTTCAAATTTCTAGAAAGAAAAGTACCCTTCTATCCCCGCCAGAAGGGATTATTCTCCACGGTTGCTGAGAGGATAAAACTCTCCCTAAAATTTCTCTTTGAAGAAATTGGTCTCGGCGAACACGGCTTGCTTAAGGTGGGCGATGGGGACTGGAATGATGGAATCTCACTTATGGTTCCCAACAGGAGTAGATTTCTAAAACACGGTGAATCAATTTTCAACTCCGCCCTCGCCCTCTATGTTCTCCCCAGAGTAATAGATTTATTTAGAGAGCGGGACTCCACTTTCTGCGAATTTCTACAAAAAAAACTTGAATCTCTACGTAAAGCTTGTCTCGGTTCTTGGAATGGAAGGTGGTTTTACCGAGCTTGGGATGGGGGCGGAAACCCTGTGGGCAATGGAAACCTTTTCCTTGAACCCGTCCCATGGCTCCTTCTCTCGAAAGCCCTACCCGAAAAAATGGCGGAAAACCTCTTGAAAAACGTTTACGAAATACTGGATAAGCCCTCTCACTTCGGACAATACATTGTGTATCCCCCCTTGCGAACTTTTCTAAACTATCTTGAGAAGGGCTGGGATGTTAATGGTGGAACATGGTTTGCCATAAACTTCCTTCTCACCTGGGCCTACGGACTATATGATGCGAAGAAGGCTTGGAACTCCCTGCTGAAAAACTCAATGGCCCACCATGCAAGCCTTTACCCCAATCTATGGTATGGTATATGGAGTGGCCCCGACGCCTACAACGCAGATTATTCTAAGCGTCCCGGTGAAACCTATTACCACCTCCCAACACCCACAACGGACTTCCCCGTTATGAATCTTAATCTGCACGCCAATTTTCTCACAGCTCTCATTAAGCTCTGCGGCATAGAACCAGATGCTGAGGGTTTGACTATTGCTCCCAAGCTACCGTTTCAAAACTTTAGTTTGAAGACGCCACTAGTTGAGCTTCAGATGAACGAGTACCAGGTTGAAGGTGTGTATACTCCTCAATGCTCGGGACCCCTTTGTTTCAGATTTAAAAAGCCAGTTCACTGGCGTCACCAGATTCGCTGCTACATAAACGATGAGCTTATAAAATATAATTTAGAAGACTCCACAATTGCAGTAAATTTAGATGTTGATAAAGGGTTTAGATTCCGAATTATTCACATTGCACCCTAAAGCAACACCATTTCTAGAACACTTCTTTTAGAGCAGCTGCGGCCGTATAAGCACTACCTGCCCCACAAACGTATAGAGCCACTCTCAAAGCCTCCGCAATCTCCTCTTTTGTAGCTCCAGCCTTCATTGCCATATTAGCTAAAGCTCTAACTCCCTGAACTGCTCCATGAGAAGCATCCAGTGCCATCGCTATTAAAATTTTAATCTTAACCGGAAGCGCTCCTTCTTTGAAAGCGAAAGCCCGCATATTCTCGACCTGTTTTCGCATCTCTGAATCACGTTTTTCATAAACCTTCAAAGGATCTTCAGCCATTCGTACCACCCAAAATCCTTCTACAAATTTTAGGCCTACTCTCGTGGTTACTATTCTCCCTAAAAATCTTTAGCAAACAGTAGGATGATGTAGAATAGTTTTGCCTATGCCTCGAAAAAGGGGGCGTTTACAAATTTCATTTCACGGTTTAAAGCCCTGCCAGAGAAATAGGTACAAATAAATCTACATCGCGTGTGAAGAGCGTGAGGAAAACGCTTAAGGCGCAATTAACTGGTTGCCACTTTTGGGTGTATATTTGTGATATGCCGTGTATCTCTTGGATTGAATTCTGTTTGTGGTTATTCTGCGGGTAAAAACGAAGCATTTTAGGGGCGTGAAATCCGAAAAGCACACTGCACAAATCAGGTAACAATAAGTTAGTTATGCCGGTTTTGTTCTAAAAGTCTGGGGGTGATGGAGAATCGTTCGATTTCGCCTCAAAAAAAGGGTGTTTATAAGGCACCCTTCACGATTTGAAGCCTTATTAGAGAAATGGAATCGAATAAATCTACATCACCGAACCGTAGAAGCTCATGAGAATCAGAGCTGGGCTTGCGTAGTGTTGCGTGACGCCTTCACTTTTTTGTCAGCCGCCCACATCTCAGTTAGGGGTGAATGTGCCTCCTCACCTTCAAGGGCTTATTGCCTCTGCTTTTTCCAGTGACACACTCAGCCTGTATATCTAGCTGCTGCTTTACCGTGATTCTATTTAAAGATGCCTTCTACCTTGGAACTGCTGGTGTGGATTTAAATATTTGATGAAGACATGTTTTAATAATTAGAGGAGATAAAGTGTTCAGGCTTAAAACAGTTGAGTGGATCTTATGAGTGAAGTAATAGAAATGGATTTTGATGTGCTGAGAGAGCCCTGGAACATGTACCAACTTGAAGAGGGCCCAATACTCAAAATCAAATACGTGTTGACAAGGGTGATAAAAAGAAGGGAGGACGGGGAACGGTTCGGTTATGCCTTTAAGGGTCAAAATGTGGTGGCCTTTTCCCACATTCCACCTGAACTTAAGGGCGAACCATCACGTGCAATTTATAGTCCAATGGAGCTCCAAGCCTCCATAGTAACCGAGGACATCCGATACACAACCATAGCTGAGGAGTGGAACGAGTACCTAGCCGAAGATGGAACCAAAATAAGGGTGAAATTAACAGTTGTCAAAGTCTCCAGAACAAGTAAAAAGGACATGGAAGGTGAACCCATATACCTGGTTCAAACATCCCTGCTACCCCAAATACAACCCCCCAGAAAAAAGTAAAAACCTACATAAGCTACGTTTCTTAGACAAAGAAGGAAAACACGTTTTCATAGCAAAATTATTAAACCCACTATGCAAATCCCACAAAACACCCTATCGCCAACAAGAAAATAATAATAGACTCCCAACGCTTATTTTATTTATCAGAGAAAAATTCTAGAACGAAAAAGCCCTTTTTTCATATTTTCTTCTGGTATTAGATTGATTGGTTTGAGGTGAGTTTATGGCTAAGAACAAAGAAAAACAATCTGCAAGTCCAGAGAGAATCACAATTGTCGAGGGGCATACTGTGGACATTTGCGGTTGGCACGTGAGCCTCTCATCCATCTGGATTGACAATGACTCAATCAAAGCAGACCTAGCCATGTGGTCCGACAAGCTCAGAAAACCCCTTTCAGGCGGTTACCCAAAGGGAAGCGAAGTAAAAATAGGAACAACAAACTGCACCTACTATGTGCACGAAATCAAAAAATTTGGGAAAAACAGCGAGAAGCCAGGTTACATAGTCCTCAGCACCCAAAAGCTAGAAACCCTCACAACTAAAAAGTGCCAGGAAACGGAATCAATTGAAGCCACAACTAGAGCCCGAATCGGAGACGTGGATTTCGGTTTAGGCCTCGTCTACAAAGAAAAAAGTGGAAAAATGGCCGCGGCCATTTGTCCCCCACTCAACAGTCCACTTGGAGAAGATTTTGATGTATACGAGGGCGACACACTCTGGGTCGGAGAATGCGCCTACAAAGTCGAAAAAATTGCCGAAGGCTACAGAAAACCCGATGGAAGATACGAGAACGGCTACATAGTACTAAAAAAACACAAAAAACTACTCACAGACAAAGGTCCAACGATCCTTGGGCAATGGATATCGCAGCCTCCTACAGCACCCAAAGATGTGCCATAATGTTGGGAAATTGTTGAAAACCTTTGCTGCCCTCTTGGAAAGATTAGCATAAGAATTTTTTGTCACATTTGGAATGTTTCTTCTATGAACTTTTTGCAGAGGGTGTGTACCCTTTTTGCTTTTTCTAAGGCTTCCGGCGCATAGTCTTTAAAGTATGTTTCATCTATCCCCTCTTCAAATCCGTAGCCTGCAAGTCCCCTTTGCTCAGCAAGTTCAGCAACCATGTCCGCAATTGAGCCGATTTCTATCCTAAACCATTGGGGCAAGTTGGGAACTTCTTGGATTTGCAACAAAGCGTCGCTCACATCATGCTCTTTTGGAAAATCTATGCCCAGAGAAATCAGGACGGCCTTAGCTGAGTGTTCCACCGCCATCTGTGAACTATAGACTACATCGTCCCAGCGTTCATCTTCAATGGCCCTCTCGGCACTCTGAAGCCACCTTGCGGCCCTGCCTATCCCCCGCTTTGCTATACTAATATTTTTCACAGTTCGAAAACCTCCCCTGCTTTAACCTCCTTTAACTGCCAGTAGCTTTTTCCACCTGCCGTAGTTATTCGCCTAGCTCCGAGCTTTGAGAGCTTTTCCCTGAATTCTTCCAAAACCTTTGATAGGAATCCCTCCCTCTCATAAAGGACTATTCCCTCCATGCAGGCATCAATATATATTCTGCGGGGCTCCAAGGCTTCAGACTTGCTTAAAGGATAATGCTGAATAGCCGTTGGAAAGCCTCGCTCCACCAACCTCTGGTACTCCAATGTTTCACGCATCCTCCTCCTCAGCTTTACAAGCTCCCTTATTCGCTCCCAAACCGGCTTATCCCAACCCTCAACCACCACAAGCAAATCAATATCAGAGTCCCTATCCCAGCTTCCCCTAACCAACGAACCAAAAACAAGAACCCCAACCAAGCGCTGGGAGAAGTGCTGGTAGAGAACCTCACAATACCTAGATAAAAAATCAGCATATAGGCAAGGCAATCTTTCAAGGTTTTTCAGACTGATGCCAGAATGTAAAAGCGATTCAAAATTCTCAAGAAGGCTCTCAGCATGTTCACCCTTCTCTGAGAGAGAGTAAAGCCTATTTTCGGAGATCACGAGACCACTGGATACAAGCATTTTCAACCTTTTGCTCAGAGTTTTGGGATTATGCACAATTTGGCGTAGCTCCCTGAAACGCGTCTTGCCCTCTCTCAACTTTTTCAAAATCCTGATAGTATACTCATCAATCAAGGCCACCACAACAAAATAGTTTACAAAAATATATAAATACTTTACTAAAATATACCAAAAATGATGCGGAACTGTTCAATTCCACCTCCCAAAGCGTTTATACGGCTTCCTTCTCAACTAAACCCTCAAAAATAAGGAATATAACCGAACATCTCCAAACCTTCATATATCTATGAAGGTGGGGAAACAAAAAAAGGGAAATATGGAAAAAGAAAAAATCTGTTATGCTAGGCTAAATTGTCCGCCACCAGCTCCACTATATCTACAACCCTAATTTTGGAGCCGAGAGCCTGCACGGCGTCCTGAAGATTCTTTACACAGAAGGGACAAGCTGTCACCAAGTATTCTGCCCCGGTTTCCTCCGCTTCCCTTATCCGATCCTTAGCTATCTCGACAGCCAGTTCTGGAAAGCCACTCTTAACGCCTCCACCTGCGCCACAGCACCAGGAAGCATCCCTTATCCTTTTCATTTCCACAATCTCGACTCCGGGAAGCATTTCGAGTATCTCTCTGGGAGCTTCATAGATTCCCATGTGTCTACCCAGGTGGCATGGGTCGTGATAGGTCACTTTTACATTTGCCTTTTTTGTTTTTAGTTTGCCCTCCTTCAACAGGTCTCGGATGAGCTCCACTGCGTTAACCACTTCGAATGGAAGCTTGCCAAAGAGCTCCACATAGTCCTTGGCAATAGTTCTGAAACAGCCAGCACAGTGGATTACAACTTTTTTGGCTCCCGAAGCTTTTAGAACCTCCAAATTGTGCTCAGCTAGTTCCCTAGCCAAACTCCTGACTCCTGTCCTGAAAAATATTGAGCCACAGCACCATTCATCAGGGTGCACCATGCCAAAATCCACATTTCCATCTTCCAAAATTTTTAGAAAAGCTTGGGCAAGCTCCGGCATCCGGTAGGGCTCTGTGCATCCCACAAACCATATTAAATCTGCCTTCTGGGAAACAGTTTTGCCTGCAGGTAACCATTTTAAGCGGTCCTCATGTTTCTCCATGTAGGGGTTATGCTCCCTTCTAGTCCACTCCACTATTTCTCTATGTCTGGGCATGGGTCCCAGCCCTTCTTCCACAAGGTCCGCCCTCATAGCCTCAAAGAGCTTAGTGTGATCAATAAACCGCCCTATCGGTAACACAATGTATTCACACATAGTTTGGTGACACACAGAATGGCAACTCCCACAGGTAGTACACTGGTAAAGCACCTTCGCCAAACCCTCGCTGGGCTCAAGCAACCCCTCCAAAAGCCCCTTAGCGATGCGTATTTTGCCCCGGGCATAGAATGGGTCAAACTGGGGAGAATGCTCCAGAACCGGGCAGACCCCATATCTGCCTACAGCCCACCTATAAGCTATCCTACAGTCACCAATGCCGGAGCAAGCGTAAACCATGTCTGAAAGCTTTTTTGTGTTTTCCATTTTGGCTATGGTGATTCCTCCTAGAGGTAGAATTTTCCTGGGCTGATGATCCTGTTTGGGTCTAGAGCCTGTTTTATGCTCTTGAGAAAAGAGTAGTAAGCCCCATTGAAGGCCTCCGTATCTATTAGGCCCTTGCTGTATATTTCTCCCAACATGTAGGGCATGCCGCCCTCTCTTATGAGCATCTCAAGTTGGCTCTTCCAGAGTTCCAGGTTTTTCGCCCGGTACTGGGGTTTATCCCAAGCCAAAAGTCCGGCGTCAACTTCCACAGTAGTGTGTCCGCAAAGAAGGGCAGTTGATATTCCGGACTGCATTCCTCCATTGGCGTCAAGCTCAGCTTTGTGTGCTGCTTCCCACTCCTCAAGTTTATGAGCTATGTGGGGAAATCTGTGGATGGGAACGTGGACTTCGGTTGTCAAGGGTATAGAGCCCGGCCCCATTCCTCCCCATATGCCGTGGAAGGTCAACCAGTGTCCCTGCTCCTCGTAGTGCCACTTGGCATAGTTTCCGTCTTTAAGCTCTGGGCCCAACTCTGTGCAACCATTCTCCTTACATATTCGGTCCACAATTTTTATGTTGGCTTCCAATTCTTCCTCTGTTTCGGCCTCCATAGTGTAAAAGAAAACAGCCTTCGTCAATCCCACCCAGGGCTTTATCTGCGGCACATCTGTTAATAGCTGGGTGCCTAGAACCATTGTTAGTGTCCAAAGTTGTGAATCAAATATTCCCAGGTCTCCTCTCTTTCTCCATGCTAGCCAGATTTTGGCCGCGTTTTCTGGTGAGGGCTCCTCTATGGTGAAGGTTTTAGCCGCATGGTAGGGAGGTTTGGGGAAAATTTCCAGGGTGGCTTTGGTCTTGATTCCCAGAAGCCCATTGTCGCCCAGAAACAGTCCAGTTAAATCCGGGCCAAAACCGAAACGGCAGAATGGCTCCTTAGTGTATACGCTGGCGTTGGAGCCGGTGTTTATTATTTCCCCATTTGGCAGGACGACCTCTAGGGCTACGCAGTGCTGGGTGCATGTGCCGTATTTTGCTCCTCCGCCTCCCCCCACACTGTGGTGTGATAATCCGCCACCAACTACTGCTGATATTCCGCTTCCTGGACCGAGGTTTCCGGTGTAGTAGCCTAGCTCGTTGAGTTTGGAGTTAAGCTCTGCCCAGGTTATTCCTGTTTCAACGGTGACTGTAAGGGTGTTTTCGTCTATGTTTAGTATTTTGTGCATTCTGGCGGTGTCTAGAACTATGCTCCCTTTCTCTATGGGTTTGGAGCCTCCCAATAGGCAGCAGCCTCCGCCGCGGGGAACTATGGGTATTTTGAATTTGTTGGCTATTTTTACTACTTCTGCCACTTCTTCGGCTGTTCCCGGTTTCACCACGTAGTCCGGAGGATTGGGAGGTAGGGCGCTGTCTATGCCTCTAGCGTAGGCATAAGTTATGAAATCCTCATCGGAAACATACTCTTTACCCACGGCGTCTTGTAAAAGTTTCAAAACCTTACTCATAACACTACCTCACAACTGATAGTTTTGCCAAAAATGATGTTGGGGATGGTGGTTTTAGCGTTTAGTCATGGGTATGCTTTTGAAGCCTCGGCATACTTCTGTTACTGCTTTTTCAACGGGTATTCTTTCAATGGATGAAGCTCCTACGAATCCTTGGGCGATAGTTTTTTCATATATGACTTTTGTGCTTTGGGGGTCGTAGAATGGTCCTCCGTGTATTAGGCAGATTACTTCAGGGTTTACTTTTCTTGCGGCTTCGAATATTTCCTGTGCCCTCTTAAGTAGGGTGTCTAAATCTTCCAGTGCAGTGAATCCGGCTATGCCTCCCATTGTTGGTCCCACGTGGGCGCATATCACATCTGCTCCGGCTTCAGTCATGTCTTTTGAGTCTGCTGCAGAGAAGACGTAAGCCATGGTAAAAACGTCCCAGTCGTGTAGGATTTTTACCATTTCTACTTCTCTGGACCATCCCCAGTGGGCGACTCCGTATCCAAAGGCCATGGACTCGTTGAATTTTCTGAGGGCCATTCCTCCCTCTATGAGGTTCTCGTAGAGTGCTGTTGTGGGGAAGTTTATCACTCCGTTGAATCCTTTGTTGAGGAAGCGTTTTAGTAAGGCTTCTAGGTCGAGGCAGAAGCAGTCGTTGGCCTCTACGCCTGCGATTATGGGCTTGTTTTTGACGACGTTTGCTATTTCGTCGTACATTTCTAGTGTTATGGGGTTTGAGTTTCCGATTATGGTTGTGGGTAGTCCCATCAATCTGGTTTTTCCAGTGCTGTAAAGGATTATTAGGTCTGCTTGGCCGAGCTCGGCGCATTTTGCTATTATTCCGGCGCTGCATCCTGCTCCCAGAATGGGTCTATTTTCACTAATTTCTTTGTGGAGTCTTTCAAGTATTTCCTTTCTGGTTATTTTTACCACCATTTTACTCATCTCCTTCCCTTGATTAATTCCTCAAAAGTTTCAACTACTTTATCTGCAAACAGGTCATCATTAATGTGGCAGTCAACCTCAACCACTTTAACCTTCTTTTCTACGTTTTCCTTTAAGGATTTAATGAATCCCTGGTCGGCTTCTGGATCATGAAGAGGGGCACCCTTTTTGCTGGCTTCAGAGAAACCGCGCAAGGGTATTATAATTGCTACGGGGCCCTTGGCTCTGTTCGCCCTCTCCGCAATGCTTTTTCCCACCTTTTCTAGTTCCTCCCTGGTGGTTCTCACCAATACTACGCTTGGCCCATGCATAGTCCATTTGCGGCCCTTAAACTCGGAGGGAACCTGGTCTATTCCCGTTCCCGGAAATATGTGCATATCCAGGCCGCCGGGGGCGATTATTTGGGGGAGGGCTTTCTCGTTAGCACTTTCCAGGCGTACTCTCCTCACTTCGGGGGCGCCTATTAGCATTGAGATGTATTCTGGGGGGTAAAGAACCATGGGAATGGTTTCAAAGGAGGTGACGTCGATGATTGCATCGATGTTTCCCTCTCTTATTAGCCTGTCCAGCATGGTAGTTTTTGCGTGGAATGTTACAGCGTTGTATCCTCTTTTTTGTAGACGCGACATAATTTTTTGAACGCATGGAGTGGTGACTCCCAGAACGGTCATGCCCACAAGTGGTTTCTCCTCTGCCTTGGGAACCTTCTGTTCTACCATGCCTATAATTGCGCCCGCTGCATTTGTTAGTGTTTTCTTAACTATTTTGTCGAGTCCTACTAAATCTACGGGTGTTTGCATCACTGTTATGTCCTCGTCACCAATGGGTCTGGGGTCTATGAATGTGGTTACCAGTAGTTTGGGGACCCCTATGGGGAGTACTTTCATAGCTGCTGTTCCCAGTGCTGCGGCTGTGGTGCCGCCTAAACTCATTATGCCGTCCAGTTCTCCTTTGGAATACAGGTCTCCCACTATTTTTTTGACTCCCTCTATCATTACTTTGGTGGCTTCGAATCTGTCGGCTCCCTTCTCGGCGGCTTCCACAAGTTCCTTGAGGCTTTTGCCGCCGGCTTCGGCGACCTTTTCTCTGGGAAAATCTCCCCTAATTTGGGGTTTTCCCATGACTCCTGCATCCACAATTATTGCTCGGTGTCCTTTTTTCTCAATTATCTCCTTTAGATACTGAACCTCGTCTCCTCTAGTATCCAGAGTGGCTACAATCACAATTTTTTTAGCCATCTATTTATCCCTCCAACATAATATTCAAGGCTTCCAACCATATCCTAGTTTGTATTCTAAATTTCCAGTCCCAAAAAGAGGGGTGCTCTCCATCCTTGCCTAGGGCGCTTTTAAAGGTAATCATTGCTCTAATCACACCTCTCTTCCGGGGGAAAATGAAAGATACGAATATGCATCTTTAAATATTATGAATACGCTTAATAGTTATTTAAATCTAATCTTGAAACCTTAAATATATGCTTGTTAGATAAAAAGAGCATCCCTGAATGGTAGGCCCTAAAAATGGTGTAAACCTGGAAAAGAACAAAATGAGAAAAAAATGTGTATTGATAGTAATTAATTAAATGGGTGGTAGTGGATTAGTAGTAAGGATTTGAGAGGTGGTTGGAATGCCTGTTTTCAAAAAACTATTTGAACCCATAAAAATTGGGAGAATGGAGCTAAAAAACAGGATTGTCATGCCGGCCATGTGCTCCAAGTTTGGCACAGAGCTGGGAGCTGTAAACCAGAGGCTCATCGACTACTATGTTGAGAGAGCAAAGGGTGGAGTCGGCCTCATAATAATTGAGAATACATGCATTGAGTGGCCCAGGGGGAAGGCTGGAGCAAGCCCAATAAGAATAGACGACTGGAAGTACGTTAGCGGTCTACACGACCTAGCAGAGGCCGTGCACTCCTACGATGCAAAAATTGCCACTCAACTACACCACACCGGAAGACAAAACTCTACGTTATGCACTGAGGGAGTAGAGCTTGTCGCCCCCTCACCCATACCATGCGCCGCAATGGGGGGCGAAATGCCCCGAGAACTGACCACGGAAGAGGTGGAACAATTGATTGACAAGTATGTTCAGGGAGCTCATAGAACACTATCTGCTGATTTCGACGCTGTAGAGCTTCACGGAGCTCACGGTTACCTCATAAGCCAATTTATGTCTCCCCTCACAAACAAGAGGCAGGACAAGTACGGTGGAGACTTCGAAGGACGCATGAGGTTCCCCCTCGAAATAATCGAGAGAATAAAAGCCATAGTGGGTCCCGATTTTCCAATAATATTCAGAATCAGCGGGGACGAGTACATAAAAGGCGGACTCACCATAGAGGACACCAAAAAAATCGCCAAAAGACTGGAAGAGGCAGGTGTACACTGCATTAGCGTCTCAGCAGGAATCTATGAATCTGAACCCTCCTGGTTTGCTAAAATTTATCCCCCTTCTGCCATGCCCAAGGGCTGCTATGTTCCCCTCGCTGAGGCAATAAAAAGCGTGGTAAAAATCCCAGTTATCGTGGTGGGAAGACTCAGCGACCCCATACTCGCCGAGAAAGTACTGCAGGAGGGTAAGGCTGACCTCATAGCCATGGGTAGAGGATTGCTCGCAGACCCCTATTTACCGCAGAAAATAGCTGAGAATAGATTGGAGGATATTAATCCCTGCATCTACTGCAACCAAGGTTGCTACGGAAACCTTTTCAAAATGTGGAGCATACAGTGCGACGTTAACCCCGCACTGGGACAAGAGAGGGAATTCCAGATAGAGCCCGCCAGCGAGGTGAAAAAAGTTATGGTGGTGGGTGGAGGACCAGCAGGCATGGAGGCAGCACGAGTTTTAGCCCTTCGAGGACACAGGGTCACCCTATATGAAAAGGAGGGAGAATTAGGGGGACAGATCAGGGCTGGCTCTGTAGCAAGCTTCAAAGAACCAGTAGGAGACCTATTAAACTACTTCCGAACACAGTTGAGCAAGCTAAACGTAAAAGTAGAACTAAATGTTGAGGTGGACGCTAAACTGGTAAGTAAAGTGAAGCCCGATGTATTGGTTGTGGCTACGGGTGCAGTGCCTATTATTCCGGATGTGCCCGGTGTCGGTGGAGAAAATGTGGTTTTGGCAACTGATGTCTTGCTGGGGCGAAAATCTGTGGGTGAGCGTGTGGTTGTGATTGGTGGCGGCGAAGTCGGGGTGGAGGTCGCCATTCACCTTGCGGAGAAGGGGAAGAAGGTTTGCATAATTGAGAAGGGGTTTGCCCTTCTTCTAGAATTGAACACTGTTAATCGCCTGTATCTTCTTTGGAGATTGGCTCAGCTGGGAGTAGAAACAATCATTATGGCCACGGTTAAAGAGATAAAGAAAGACTCTGTAGTTATAGATAGGGCGGGCAAAACCGAAGAGATTAAGGCGGACAACGTTGTGCTGGCTGTAGGCTTCAAGCCAAACAGGGAACTTTTGGAAAAATTGAAGACCACAAACATACCAGTTTACGAGATAGGCGACTGCAAAAAAATAGGTAGGCTTAAGGGAGCAATCCATGGAGGCTCAATTATTGCAAGGAGAATATAGAACTCCATCCTCCCCTCCTTAATTTTTTGGTAGGGTTTGACTCCTTTTTTGGTCATGTTTCAAATGATTTTGGCTTTCCTCATGGTTTCTTTTCCAAAAAGGTAATTAGTGTGGCTTAAATATAGTTTTCTTAAGAAAGTTTTGCAGTTAAGGGAAGTTTTTGGGTGTTTAAGTAATGGTTGAGCTGACTTTTTATGGTGGGGTTGGAGAGGTGGGTGGCAACATGTTCCTGCTTAGGGATGGGGATACCAGAATCTTTCTGGACTTTGGAATGAATTATGCTGCAAGGAGAAACTTTTACTCTTGGCCGGCTCTGCAACCGAGGGATGAGAGGGGGTTGCTGGACTTTGGACTCATACCCAATCTCACTGGAATATACCAGTATGAGGAGTCTGAGCCCAGTGTTGATGCTGTTTTCCTCACCCACTCCCATGGAGACCACAGCGGGTATGTCTCACTAATTAAAAGAAGTATTCCTGTTTATTGTGGTGAGACCACTTGTCTTATAATGAAGGCTCTGGACGCTACTGGTAGAAAAACCTTCGAGAAAAACTTGGAAGGAATTGAGTGGAGAACTTTTCGCACCGGGGAACATTTAAAAATTGGTGGTGTGGAGATTATTCCCGTACATGTGGATCACTCTGTTCCTGGGGCTTATGGCTTCATAATTCATACTTCTGAGGGGGCAATTGTGTATACTGGGGATTTCAGGACTCATGGAACAAAGCCCATGTTGACCGAGGACTTTGTACGAAGGGCTGCTGAGGAGAGCCCCGAAGCTGTTATTTGTGAGGGAACGAACATTATGCAGGCCAGAGTCTCAAGTGAGGCGGATGTGGAGGTGGAGCTGGACAGCGTGGTGGCTAGCACTCCCAAAATTGTTTTAGCCAGTTTTGGTCACAACGATATAGACCGTCTGAGAACCTTTTACAATGTGGCCAAAAAAAATGACCGCCACCTGGTGATTTCACTGAGGCAAGCCTACCTACTGAGGGAACTACAAAAAGACCAAAGATTAGAGGTTCCCGACGTTACTGGAGACAGGTTCATAATATTGGATGAGGAGGATAGAAGAAGTAGGTGGGAGAGGGAAGAGATTCAGAAATATGGCAATACTAAAACCATTGCGGAGATTAGCAGAATTCAAGACAAAATAATTTATATTATGTCTCAGTTTGACCTAAACGACTTGGTGGAAATCAGGCCTGAGGCGGGTAGCGTTTACATCTATTCCTCCTCTGAGCCCTTCACTGAGGAGGGAGAAATGGACTTTGAACGGCTTAAAAACTGGTTGGCGTGCTACGGGCTGCCACTCTACCAGATACACGCCTCGGGACACGTAATGCCCCACCAGTTGGCAGAGGTAATTAGAAGAGTGAAGCCCAAAAAACTAGTTCCAGTGCACACTGAATATCCTGAAACCTTCAAAAAATACTTTGGAAAAAATGTCAATGTGGAGCTACCCACAAAAAACCAAACAATGAAGCTAATCTAAAAACAACCCTAACAACGCATCTCCCAACAGGTTCACGGGATTCCTGCCAGAAAGTTCAGTATTTCTTGGACTGCTTCATCCATTTTTTCTCTCAAGAATCCATGGGGAGCGTCCTTAAACAATCTCAACTTGGCTCCGGGAATAAGTTTAGCTATAATTCTGGAATTTTCTGCAGGTACAATCAGGTCCTTTTCTCCAGCCATAATAAGGGTGGGAGCCCTAATATGGGGTAAACGATCACAAGCATCAAAATTAAAAACTGCCTCCGCCTGTCTCCTTTTACCGGTAACAGTTGTGGGATACTTCACGGACAGAGCTCCCTTCAATAGTTCATCCCGATGATCCTTCACATAGTTGGGAGAGTATACCAGGCTCCACCAAAGCTCCAACACTTCTTCCCTAGACATTTCTGGAGGCGGATTCGCCACAATGAACATTTTCTTTTGCACCTCCTTTGAAACCGGCACACTCTTGGAACCGCCACAAGTTGCCATGCAGAGAATCAAACCCTTAACCTTCTCAGGATAGTTAATAGCGAATTCCTGGGCAATCATGGCTCCCATAGAGGCTCCCAGTATGTGGGCTCTGGGAACATTTATGGCATCCATTAACCCCGCAAGATCGTCTGCCAACATTTTCATAGTGTAGGGGATGTCTGGCACACTGCTCTGCCCAGCTCCACGATTGTCAAATATGATGACCCTGTAGAATTTTGAAAATTTTCCTATAAACTCGGGACTCCACATCTCTGAGCTATAACCCCACCCCTGAATCAAAACCAGCGGAAACCCACCCCCATGCATTTCATAGTAAATCTCAATATCGTTTACCTTCACTTTTGGCATCTTAAAATACACCCCCCACACCTACACGGCAGCTTTATTATAAAATTTTTTGAGCCACAAAGAGTAGGTGTTCTTATACCCTGGAAGTATTCCTTTGGAAGAAGGAGCATAAAACTTAAAGAACGATTCAGATCAATGATTTTTCAGTAGGTTGTGATTGTATGGGTGAAGATGTTTATGAGCTTTTGAGGCAGAAGATTAACCGTTGGCCTGTGAAGGCTCCCAAAAGTAAGGATATGCTGAAAATTTTGAAAATGATTTATACTCCCGAGGAGGCGGAGCTCCTCTGCTCTGCTTTCAACGCTCCCTACGTTGATGCCAAGACCATTGAGCAGGTGGCGGGAGAGACAGGTAAGAGTGTAGACTATGTTAAGAGTGTTTTTGGGAAGTTGGCTCGGAATGGTGCGCTTTTTGAATTTACCAGCAGTAGGGACGGTAAAACCTATTATAGTATGTTGCCCTATGTTCCGGGAATTTTTGAGCTCCAAATGAATGATGGTGTAATCACCGACAAGAAAAGGGAGTATGCCAGGATACATGAGGCAATGTATCCCCACTGGGGAATGGAACTGGGGGCTTCAAACTATCCCTTAATGAGGGTGATTCCCGTTGAGGAGAAAATTAGCATCCAAGCAGAGATTCTCCCCTTCGAGAAGGTGAGCAAATACATTGAAGAGGCAAGAAGCATAGCTGTTAATCCCTGCGCCTGCCGCCTCTCAGCCAACAACTGTGACAAACCTTTGGAGGTCTGCTTTAGTTTCGACCGATTCGCTGAATACCTGATAAAGTACCGTAATGGGAGGAGAGTGACTAAGGAGGAAGCTCTAGAAATACTCAAAAAAGCCGAAGACGCAGGCCTCGTGCACACTGTAAGTAACCAGCAGGAGAGACCCAACTTTATCTGCAACTGTTGCAACGACTGTTGCATCCTATTGAGGGGTATAACACAGCTCCACAATCCCCGCTCCGTGGCGAAATCCAACTTTATGCCCGAAATAAATCAGGAAAAATGTCGCCTTTGTGAAACCTGCGTCAAGTGGTGCCCCCTCCAAGCAATTTACCACCATTACCCCCACAGTGAAAATCTGTCAGATGAAAGAATTATGATTTTGGAGGAGAGGTGTATAGGTTGCGGGATATGTGCTCACAAGTGCCCCCATGATGCCATAAAGCTGGTTAGGGTCAGGGAAGAAATTCCAGAAAAGACGGGAAGAGAAGCCATAATGAGAATTGAAACTGAAAGAGTACATTAAGCTCAGATAAAAAGGGTAATGGTAAGTAATACTTGCCTCCTTTTTTGGGAATGGTTACATAAATTTTTCTAGATTTTCGATGAGGATTATTAGCTCCTTCTGAATTTTTTCCTTATTTTTGATGTCAATTGGGGTGATGGTGCCTTCACATTTTTTTAGGTGTAACTCGTCTATTTCGCTTTTGAGTTTTAGGAAGTTGCTTCTAATTTTTTCTATCTCTCTGGAAGCCTCTACTTCTTCTATTGGTTTGCGGGTGACTCTTGAGAGTAACAGGCAGGTATTGATATAGTATTCTCGTATTCTTTTGTACTTGTTTTTAATCCTAGTTTTTCTGACTTCAAATTCTTCTTCACTAATTTTTCCATTCTTGAGCTTCGCCTCAATTGTATCTATCTCTGAATCCAAATTTTTAAGCTCTGCATAAAGCCTCGCCTTCTTCCTCCTTATGTTGGAAATTCTCTGCTTCTGAAGTTTAAAGGTGTTATTCATATTAATTACTGAAGAAATGATTTGGAAGAAGGATTCTTCAAAAATTGACGTGTCACCAGCCCAGCTCATAAGATTATTCCAGTGGCGAATTTCGGCAACACGCAGAAAGGTTTGCAGTCTCCGCCTAATCCATTCCTCCTCAGCCTTAGTGTTACCACTGGTTATACAGGTAACAGTTAAAAAATCTCCATCCTCCTTTATGAAGGTCCCAAACTCTGTTTCCAGCTTTTTCAAATCGCCCTTACGCATTTCAAACATAAAATCCTTTACCGCAGAAATGAAACCCGAAACAATGATGGTGTGTTGCTGCATTTCCGCAAAATCAAAAGCCCACAGAGTAACACCACTAGGCATGTGATCCACAATAATGTTCTCTAAACTAGCCAGAGCCTTAACGGGAATAACATGTTTCCTCCAAAGGGTAATCCCCGCAATTCCCACCCCAAACGAAGACACAAGTAACAATGGCAGAATAAAAGGCACAAGATTTTGGCCCTGTAAGTTAATAGCCAGCAGGGAAACCGCCAAGAGAGTAACACTTATGATTAGGAGACTCGGCTTCATCTGCATTGGCCACCCACCAACAATTTTTCCAAATTTTTTTCAGCGAGCCTTAATTATACTATGGTAACACTTCATATAAAAAAATATCTCAAAAACAAAGGAATCATATTGCGATATTCACAACAAAAAAAGAAAAAATTGAATTATAAACTACAACATTGAGAATATACCCAAAAACAAAGACAATTTTCTAAATGTAATCTCCTCTAAATTTAAAGGCTACCTACCCGCCCACTCCTTTGGCGTGAAGTAGCGTATATATTATTAACTCTGGATATAAGGATAGTACTTAGAAGTGATTGGATTTTAGCAGATTTTGGGGGGTTCAGGTGGGTTTCCCAGCATTTCCAGCATTATTTGTTGGAAATTGTCGAAATGTCCCGGAAGAGTTTTTTGGACAAAAAACGCTTCAGCCGCCTTTAACTTTACTTTCTCCCCTATGGTGGAGGCCATGAAGCGTAAGAGTGTATCTGCATGTTGAGACAGGATTTTCAAGTCCTCCGAGGTAACATGGGTAGGGTCAATATTTGGCGCAAATAGTCGGGCTAGGAGTGTGAGTGTGGCTTCAAATTTTAGGGCGGCTTTCACCTTTTTTTCCAGAGTTTGGGAGATGTCCACGAAGCAGTTTGGGGGGTGGCCCAGTAGTCCCATAAACCATACTTCAGAGCAGGCATAGGGTTCAATGCCCTCCCTGATTTGTTCTGGGTACAGGAGGGGGAAGGCTGAGAAGGCTGCTGCTTCTGAGGCCATCCTTCCCACGACTAGGTGGTCGGGGTGTACTTCGTAGGGTACCCAGGGGTCAAAGGTGACTACTCGGTCTGCTTTGTATTTTCTAACATGGTAGACGAGTTTTTCTCTTAGTTCTGGGGCGTTTATGAATCCTCCATCGGGGTAACCCAGAATGAGGGTTTCCTTCACTCCCAGTACCTCGTTGGCGGCTCTGAGCTCTTTTTCCCTCATTTTGGCCACTTCCTCCATTTTTAGGTCGGTTCTCAGTGTTCCCACATTTCCGCTTGTGACGCATATGGCGTAAATTTTGTGTCCCTGTTCCGCCCACTTGGCCAGTGTTCCGGAGCAGAAGAATGAGAGATCGTCGGGGTGGGCAAAAATTGCCAATACATTCAAGGTTTTCGACGGCATCTAATCACCCTCTAACCGTTCCAAATCATGTTAATGAATTATTCCTCACTGTTTACTAATAAAGTTTTAACCAAAAATGAATTTTCGGACTTGCAAAATGTTTATTATATTCTTAGTTGAATTAAAATGCTTAAAAGTCGTTGTTTTTCGATTAAATGGAGAGAATGTGTAGTTGTTTGATGAGGGAGACTAAAATTAGTTGTTCCTAGGTGGTTTGATGAATGCGCTTAAAGAGTTGAAAAGTAACTTTTCGATTGGAATGTTTAAGCTTTCGTTGAGACTGATGGGGTTACTGTTCAGGATAAGTCCTAAGCTGCGTAAGGAGGTTTACAACAAGGAGACGGGTTTCATTTTCAATGCGAAGTACCAGTTTAAGACTCGCGACGGCAAAGTTAACATCTATGTGGTTTTTAAAGATGGCAAAATGAAGGTAAGTGACGGGGTTATTGATAATCCCAACATTACCATTTATTACAAGGATAAGGAGACCATGGCTAAAATCTGGAATAAGAGTCCTGAGGAATCCCTCAACTATCTCTTAACCAACGAGATGAATTATGTGGGGAACATGGCTTACCTCACCAAGTTCTCCTACATGACCACAGTAATTAAGGGAGCAAAAATAAAGGGCTACAAGGGTCCTGGAAACAGGTTGCTCTACCCCATAGGGGACATTGATAAGGAGAAGAGGAAACGCCTCCAAAACGAGATACTGGGCCGAAAGGTTGACAACGTAAAGTTTCTTGAAGACCCCTACCTTGGGAAGTATTCTATTGATGATTTTCCACGCCTAAAATACCTGAAGAACCGCCGCTACGCCCTTAAACCCGCAATTTGTGTGGAAAGAGCCAAGCTTCTCACAGAGTACCACAGAGAGAACGGCTTCGAAGTTGACAAGAATGGAAAGCCTATTGACCCTGAACTCCGCCAAGCAAAGGCACTATATCACATATTGACCAACCGCAAACCCATAATCCACGACCAATACCTCATTCCCGGCTCCACAACCACCAAGGAGGTGGGCATACCCATCTATCCCGAACTGATAGGAACCGCCATCTGGCCAGAATTGAGGACGATATATAAGAGGGAGCTCAACCCCAACGACATTTCTCCCCAGGATGCAGACATTCTAAACTTTGAAGTGTTCCCCTACTGGATGGATAGGAATGTGCGGGAATACTGCAGGCAAAAGTATGGAAACCCAATCTCCCAACAGTTGGAAGAGCGGTTCGTCCTATACTTCATGATGAAGAACAACGCCATATCCCACACTGTTCCCGGACTCCCCAAAGTACTAACTCTGGGATTTGAAAAAATCAGGGAAGAAGCGGCTCAAAAAGAGAAGGAGGCCAAATCTCCAGAGAAGAAGAACTTCTACAAGGCTGTCCAAATAGTGATTGATGGGGTTTTAAACCACGCCAAAAACCTAAGCAAGGAAGCTCTGAGAATTGCGGAAACCCTAGACCCCAACGATCCCCAGCAGGCCAGAAGAATAGAGGAGCTGAAGGAAATTTCCAGAATTTGCGCCAAGGTGCCAGCAAAGCCCGCGGAAACCATGCATGAGGCACTAACTTCCCTCTGGATTACCTGGACCTGCATTCACAGTGAAAACGCTAATTCCGCCATGTCCATTGGAAGACTGGACCAGATGCTTCAACCCTACTTTGAAAAGGAAATGTCCCAGGCAAAAACAGACAAAGAGAGAGAAGAAATAATAAAAAGAGCCATAGAGTTGGTGGGGCACTTCTTCCTCAGGATTAACGACCACGACCCACTGGTGCCCAGCGTGGGAAACAAACTTTTTGGCGGCAGCTCCTCAGACGACACCGTAACCGTGGGAGGAGTAGACAGAGAGGGAAAAAACGCAGTAAACGACATGACCTACATTATCCTCAAAGTGGCGGAGATGCTATGCTTCCAAGACCCCAACATGAACGCCCGATACTACACGGGAATAAACTCTAAGGAGTACTTGAGACGTCTATGTGAAGTTAACATTAACATGGTTGCCTCACCCTCCATCCACAACGATAAGGCAATGATTGAAGCCCTAGTCCACCAGGGAATCCCCATAGAAGACGCAAGAGACTGGGCGGCCACCGGCTGCGTGGAGCCCACAATAGTGGGAAAACACTTCGGCCACACCAACTGCATGCTCCTAAACCTTGTCGCCCCCCTGGAAATGGCCCTCAACAATGGAGTACACCCAGTAATGGGAGAAAAAATAGGTCCAGAAACTGGAGATGTTAGAAACTCATTTGACACCTTTGAAGACTTCCTCAACGCCTACAAAACACAGCTAAGATACCTGGCCGAAAAATCTATCGAAATAAACAATTACCTAGGATATGCACACCAATACATACATCCCACTCCCCTGCTCTCGTCACTATTTGAGGGCTGCTTGGAGAAAGGCACAGATGTAGTCAATGGAGGAGCTATCTACAACACTTCCGGAGTAGCGTTAGTTTCACTGACCGATGTGGTGGACAGCCTACTGGTCATAAGGGATTTAATCTATAAAAAGAAGGTTCTAGATTGGCCAACCCTAATGAACGCACTGGAAAACAATTTTGAGAATGGAACCGAGGAAGTCCTACGCAAAATCCAGAAGGTTCCCAAGTTCGGCTCAGATGAGCCTGGAACCAATGAGGTAGCCCAAGACCTAATAGATTACTGCTTTGACCTATACAATCCAGCCAAAAACTATCGTGGAGGAAACTATCTCGTAGGATACTGGTCCATAAGTTACCACGTGGGTTTCGGCATGCTCTCTGGAGCCCTACCCTCAGGGAGAAAGAAGGGGAAAGCCTTCACGCCCGGATTGACCCCCGCGCCTGGTCCCTCAGACCAGCTGCTCCAGAACATCCGCTCAATAGCGAGCATGAACTATCTGAAAATGCCTAACAATGCCTCCTACAATGTGAAGCTTGTGCCACACTCAGGAGATTCGCACAAGAAAACACTCGACTTGTTCACTAGCTATGTTCAGAGCTTCTTTGACCTGGGAGGAATGCAGTGGCAATTCAACGTAATAACGTCAGACACACTGAGAGACGCTATGAAAAATCCTGACGATTACCGCTGGCTGCTGGTTCGAGTATCAGGATACAATGCCTACTTTGTAAAATTGAACAAGAACATGCAGCAGGAAATAATTGAGAGGACAGAGTTCTGCGCAAGATAAAAAACCTTTTTTTCTTAACTTTTTTATAGTTGATAGGCGATGACTAAGAGAACATTAATAGTGGATATTAAAAGAAACGCGTTGGACGACGGTCCGGGAATACGCACCCTTATTTTCTTTAAGGGATGCCCCCTTTCCTGTGTCTGGTGCCAAAATCCGGAGACTAAGAGTGCAAATCAGGAAATCGCCTTCTACCGGGAAGACTGTGGAGAATGTGGAAGATGCCTGGAAGCTTGCCAAAGGAAGGCCATAGACTTCTCCTTCCGGTACCGCATTGACCGCAGTTTATGTAATCTCTGCGGCGAGTGCATAGAGGTGTGTCCCAACGAGGCACTGAAATTTGTGGGCAGAGAATACCAGATAGGAGAACTGGTGGACATCATATTAAAAGACAAAATTTTCTTCCAGAACTCGGGAGGGGGAGTCACCCTATCGGGCGGAGAACCCCTCTACCACATGGAATACGTGAACCAATTATTGAGGGAACTCAAAAAAGAAAACATCCATATCTGCATAGAAACCAGTGGACACTACAACCGCGAAAAATTCAACGAATTAGTATTACCCTACGTGGACCTCATTTATTTTGATTTGAAGATATTTGATCCAGAACTACATTTAAAATACTGTGGGGTGAGAAATGAAAAAATTTTCAGCAATTTCGAAGATTTGGTAAAGAATCAGAAAGTAGAGGTTCTGCCCCGAATCCCACTAATCCCAGATATTACTGCCACAGAAGAAAATCTAACCAGATTAGCCAACTATTTGAAATCTTTGAGCATAGAAAAAATCGGCTTACTACCCTATAATCCGCTGTGGCTTTCTAAGCCCGAAAAAATCGGAGTGGAACCAGAATACCACCGCTCAGAATGGCTGAATAACCAGGAAAAAGAAAAAATAAAGACCATCTTCTCGGGTTTTGAATACGAAAATTTTTAACAACATCACCTTAGATAAACAGCTAAACTTCGAACGCCTCAAAAAAATCACAAGTACATGAGTACAAATATTTGTTTATGGGGTAAGAGGAAATGCTAGTTAAATTCGAGAGCCATAATGATGGTGAATACTGGGTGCTCGTGGAATTGGATTAATATTTTACTCAAGGTAAAACACTGGATGAACTAATGGAAATATAAAAGAGGCTGTTGAGTTATACTTCGAAGTTTTATCCTCGGGGGAAGATATCTAAAATTAAAATTAAGTTATATTTTGGTTATTAAACCACTCTATTCGACTCATTTTAAATTTCTTTTTTGAAAAATCGAGTAAAATAGTAGTGAAGGTTAAATATGTTCAGTTTCAAGCATTGGTTTAGGGTGTTTAAATGTTTGAGTTTCATGAGGATTTTGAGGAATTGTTGGAAGTTTTTGAGAAATCTAATTATGATGTCTACTTGATCGGGGCGAGGGCACTAATTCTTCACGGTCTTCTACACAGGACAACGAAGGACATTGATGTTATGCTGTCTGTTGGTGATGTTGAGAAACTGAGAGGCAAAATAACACAGGAGTTGAGGGGAAGGGGATTTGATGTTCAGTGGAGAAGCTGGGGACTTTCAATAAAAACTCCTGGCAGCAATAGAGTCGATGTAAATGTGCCTTTAATGATATATGATAACGAGTTCAGGGAGCACTCAAAAAAGATTCGAGGTAATCTTTACCTACCATCCATAGAAGATTTAATAGTGACAAAACTAATGGCCTTTGGCCGAAGAGATTACGAAGATTTAAAAGACATCCTTTGGAGAGCTGAAAAAATAGATTACACACGCCTATGTAGAAGAGTTAGAGAAGCAGGTCTACTCAAAGAATTTAACAGATTATCTAAACGTTTGGGTGCCAAGCAATGTTAAAACTATCAGACGTGATTCCCAAAGAAGTTCTGAAAATTCTAGAAGAAAGGGGATTTCAACTTGTCGGACCCTGGGCCGAATACTACCAGCTCAAAGGAAACATTTTCAAAGTTTCCCACCTCCCCCTAAAAGTAGAATTTACGGGAAACGACACCTCAATACTGGAAGAGATAAAGCCATACGCCAAACAGGTAATACACGGAAAAAACAAAGTTGCCCTAAGGGTTTCAAGACGCCACTGGCTAGTACTCAAATTCACACAAAAATAATAAATAAAAATTCCAAACTATGAACCCAAAAAATTGCCACGAATAAATAGTCTCAAGCAGTCGACACTCCCAGCAACTTATCGTTGCTTTCCCGCCAACAATTATTATGTAAAAGGAAGGCATACCCAAAATGTGGTTTTCAAACCTCTATTAGACTTACTGTTTGGTTAATTTTTCGGGGCGTAAAAAGTTTTTAGTGCAGGTTTGAACCGAAAGATTGGAGTAGTCCTTCGCTACAAGTAACTAATGGGAAAAAAAATGAATGAAGAACTACTCCAGTTGTTTATTCTCGCTCTACCCATTTATGCTTTACTAACCGCCCTCATAATAACCCGACCTCTGGGAACAAGCCTAAACCTACCCCATA
>JAHAWU010000118.1 GCA_018383815.1 Candidatus Jordarchaeia archaeon
AAGCTCCTCAGAATCATGTACACCGTTTGGAAGAACGGCGTAGATTACGAGCCGAGCCTAGTCGGCACGGGCGTCGCGGCGGTTACTGCGCAGGCGCAGTAACCAAAAGATTTAAACGTATAACCCACATAGTTACATCGTAAAGGATTAGGATCTCACCAAAACGGGGCAATATTCTAGTTAAATCTAAAAGCTCAGTTTTTACTGTAGGGGTAGTTCAGCTCCGTATTCCCCTACTTCGTAGACCCATTTGACTGTGAAGCCGAGCTTTTTAACCACATGAATTATTCTCCTGTTCGTGGGAGAGAGGTAGGCGTATAACTTTTTTACTCCCGACTTCTTTGCTACTTCAATGGTGTAACTGAGCAGCTTTGTTCCTAGACCCTTTTCCTGGTAATCGTCGTGCACAACTATGGCTATCTCGGCTTCCCCCGTGGTTTTATCTAGATAGTAGCGGGAATCAGCAACTATTCTCTCTTTCCCATTTTCGTTTACTATGGCGACAAGTGCCATTTTGTCATCATAGTTCACGTCACACCAATGTTCCACGATCCACCTCGTAACTGGCTGATAGTTCAAAAAGCGGTAATAGTTTGTTTCCTTAGATAGGGTGCTGTACATCTCAAACAGCTTTTCCCTGTCAACATCGGGCTTCAAGGGCCTTACAAAAGCCTCCCTACCGTCCCGCAACTTTATAACAGTCTCAAAATGCGCCGGATAAACTGGTGACATATTCTCAGCTTCTTTTCCTACTAATAAATATTTTATCCATCCGTTGGTGGTGTAGATTCGTCCGATTCTACCCCCTTATTTTGGAGTTCTAAATGAGAAAAGAAGCCCTATAAAAGCTCCTTCCAAAGGTGAAATCGAACAAAACTACATCTCCATCAATTGAGCCAAAACCATTACTCAGACCTTTAATTGTAGCTAGGTTCCCTTTTCTTGTAAAAAATTTAATTTTTGAAGGAATATATTATTCGAAGTGGGGGACTACTGTCGGAAGTAGGGCACCACTTTTTCCACGAAGAGTTCCAGTGTTTCCCTATTCAGCCGAGAGGGGACGTAGAGTGCCATGGCAAAGTGTCTCACGCCTCCCTCAACATATTTGGCGATTTTGTCTATGCAGTCGTCGGGGGACCCGAAAATAAATCTGTCCTCGATGGGTTTTGTGGGCATCTTCATTACTTCTCCGGCTGCCTCCATCATGGTGTCTGGGTTAAATACAAAGTGTAAGACGTCCAGTTTCATTTTGGGCGGCTCCACACCATAGTCCCTGAGTGTGTCGTAGGAGCCGGCGAGAAGCATCTTTGCAGGGAATTCTACCATCTTAAAGGCGGTGTCATAGTCTTTTGCTACAACCATGTAGTTGAACATGGCTGGTTCAATCTTATCCGGGTCTCTGCCTGCCTCCTCAGCCATCTTCCTAATTTTCTCAAATTTCGCCCTGTAGTCCTGAGGCTTCATAAATGTACCTACGGGAATCCAGCCATCTCCCAACTCTGCACAAATCCTCATGGTTTTTGGTGAGTTTGCGCCAAAATATATGGGGGGGTGAGGCTTTTGAACCGCTTTAGGCCGAATAAAGGCTTTTTCAAGCTGGAAGAATTTACCCTCATAATTAGAAAAATCCTCAGTTAATAGTTTAATGATAACTTCGGCTGCCTCCCTGAGGCGGGTCACCGGATGATCCCAAGCTATGTGGTAGGGCACTAAATTCATGGCCTCTCCAGCCCCCAGTCCCAACATTGCTCTTCCCTTAGATAGATGGTCTAAAGTCATAAGGGTCTGTGCCAAAACAGCGGGATGACGCCTATGTGGATCACTAACACAAGTTCCCAAAAGTATATTCTTGGTCTGCACCGCCAATGCGCTCAGTACACTCCAGGCCTCGTAAAAATCCCAGTTTTTAATCCCTATTCCCACTGTGTGGTCAGCCATCCATATGGAGTCCAAACCCTTTTTCTCCGAGTAAAGGCTTGTCTCCAATATAAGGTCAAGGGGATACTGTGGAGGAACAAAACCAAATTTAACATCCTCAAACGAAACCAACTAAAACGCCCCAAATCCATTATTTTCGTGGTCCGCTCTTAGGAACCTAAACCTGAAGTTATCTCTTTTTAAATCAACTAATTAACCTTTCTACTTCCACTTAACCTAGTTAAAAATTTTCAGTATTTATTTGGAAGGAAAAATTATTTTATGTTTGAGAGCGAAAAAAGTGCAAAACAACATTATTACAGATTAGGCAACAATAGAGAAACGGTGAATCATTCCCAGCTATAGAGTAGGTTACCTGTTAAACGTTGCTTCGGGATTTTTTATAAGGATATTTTACGGATCCATATTAAAAAGGAAGTGTGCTTGTTTTGATTGGTTGGCTTATTTAAGTATCTCGTGGAGTACGTTTCCTAGTCTTTTTACGCCTTCTTCAATTTTTTCGTCTGTGGGGTGGGTAAAGTTTAGCCTCATGGTGTTAAGTCCTTTTCCGTTGGGGTAGAATGCGGAGCCTACCACGTATGCCACGTTCTTTTCTACGACTTTGGGGAATATTTCTATGGTGTTTATGTGTTCGGGTAGCCTCACCCAGACGAACATTCCTCCATCGGGTTCAGCGTATTGTGCCTCTTCGGGGAAGTATTCTGCCATGGATCTGAGCATTATGTGCATTTTTCTTCCATAGATCTCTTTGATTTTTTTGATGTGCTGGTCTACGTAGCCCCGGCTAAGATATTCCGCCCCTATGTATTGGGTGAATGTGGTTGTGCATAGGTCTACGGCCTGTTTGGCCATTATGAATTTTTTAATAAGGTCTGTGGGTGCCACCATCCAAGCGATGCGGAAGCCGGGCACCAATATTTTTGAGAAGGTGCTAAGGTAAACTACGCGGTCTTCAGTGTCCAATGATTTTAGTAGGGGTTGATCTTCTCCCCTGTATCTCAGTTCTCCATAGGGGTCGTCCTCAATTACTAGAATATCGTAGGCGTTGCAGAGCTCTATTATTTGTCTTCGGCGTTTTTCTGGGATAGTTACTCCCGCGGGGTTGTGGAAGGTCGGTGTTACATAGAAGAATTTTAACCGGTTAAGTTCTCCCCTCTTTTGGATATCTTCTAGACGCGCCTCAAAATCCTCCACAATCACAGAGTTTTCGTCCATCTCCACCAATTCATATCGGGGACTCTGGAAATCGAAGGCTTGAATGGCTCCCAAATAAGTGGGACAAGTTGTTAGGACTATGTCGTTGGGATTAAGCAAAATTCTCCCCAAGATGTCTAGTGCCTGCTGGGAACCAGAGGTGATTTGAATGTTTTCAATTTCACACTTTACGTTTTTTGTGGCCATCCTTTTTCTAAGGGCTTCTCTTAGTTCAGGTACACCCTCCGTGGTTCCATACTGGAGCGCATTGGGATTGTCAATCACACCGGGACAAATTTCGTGTATCTGGGGGACGGGGAAGGCGTCTGGGTTAGGTAATCCTCCAGCAAAGGATATGACTTCCGGTTTCTGAGTCAACTTGAGGAGTTCGCGAATTACTGACACTTGTAATTTATTCGCAGTGTTGGAGAACAGTTCTGCAAAGGATCTTTTCATTATGGTACACCTATTTAGTGCTAATATTGAAGTACTTTTGACCCAAATTCATTTATTCGAGCCTTTCATGTATGTTGTGATATTACAAGTTATTATACGGGACGCATTTTAATTTAACGGTTAACATTTTTTAACTACAATGAGGGATTCTGCATTTTTGCAGTGTACATATCCCTTTCTGCCCCCTTCTTTTACTAATTTCGCTTCGACAAAAAGGCAGTATCCTAACAATGGTGCCCACCTACACATATTCATGTAATAAAAGGGGAGTTGCCTCTAAAATTAATTATAACTGTGTAATTTAAAGGAAAGTTTAAATAAAAACCATAACAAATATTTCAAAACCAATATTAATTTTTGTAGAGGAAGAAGAATGACTAAGGCAAGATTTGTTGTAGATAAAAAAATGACAGGAGTAGAAATACTCGTACTTTTCGGATCCCTACCCCGACTAAGAGATGCAGACAAGATTCCGAACACTCTATTCGTATTAACCTGGGACAGACCCTCAGTAAGCCTAGGAAAATATGAGGACTTGGACGGACTAAAATACGAAAACCTAAAGAGGGACAAAATACTAATTGGAAGAAGGCCCTCAGGAGCAGGAATATTGTGGGCACCCCCAGGAGGAATGGGAGCAGGAATAGTGGTTACCAAAGACGTCTTCCCAAACATAGACACGGCGGAAAGAATTTGGGCCGGAGAAATCGTAACAGAACTTTATAGAAGAGCAGGAATAAGCGATGTATGGTATAAACATCCGGGCGATGTAAAAATTGGAGAGAGGAAACTTTCTGGAACTACTTGCATTGAATTTGGGAAGGGAATAATTGTAGGCTCTTTTATCAACAGGATTAAGCCAGACACCAAGTTCTTTGAAGACTACCTAATATATCCTGAGGAGAAGCTTAAGGACAAAATGCTCAAGGACATAACCGAATATGCTGCAAGCATTGAAACCCACGCCCCCAAACTAATAAGCGAGGATGAAGTAGCGAAAATCCTCCAAGACATTGTCAGAGAGAAGCTAGGTTTAGAGTTCGAACCTGGTACTTGGACTCAGGATGAGAAGAACTTCCTACAGTTTGGCATGAGTATGCTAACCGACGAAAAAATGGTGACTAGTGTTTCTCATAGTAAGTGGTACTCCCAGCTTCAGGACGGCTTGGCCGCTGCAACCTACCGCTTCAAGACCATGAAGCTCATAAGCGCCAACGTGGCCGTCGACAAGGACAAAAGGATTAGGGATATCCTGATAACTGGCGACTTCCTGATATCACCGGCTGAAGGCTGGGAAAAAATCATGGAGTCCCTCAAGGGCCTGAAAGCAGACGATGAAGGAGCCATCAAAAAGGCAATAAGGGAAACGTTTGAGAAGAACAAGATCGACTACTCGGGATTCACACTGGACGACATGGCAAAACCAGTCATAGAAGCAGGAAAACTAGCCATACAAAAACTAAAATGAGAGAAAAAGGCTCTCTTTTTTCACTTTTTATTTTTGGTTCTTCGTTTGGGCTAAGTTTCAAATGGTGTGTTTTATGTTTTTATGGCTTTGCTGGTGACGCTTTATTAACTATTTGGTTGTTTCTTTGTTTGTGGCGTCTGGTGGATCTCTCTTTAGCCATTCTTTGTAGAATGCGTCTATGTCTGGTAGGAAGTCGAATATTGGGGGGTAGAATGGTGGAACTGCTTCGACGTCTAGTAGGGTTTTGCACTGGGGGCAGAAGTATTCTCTTAGCTCTTGGTAATTGGTGTTGGTGGACATATATTTGGGGTATATTTCCAATAGTTTTTCTTCGGTGTCTCTCACGTATATGAGTGCGTTTAATTTCCAGTTTTCTCGATAGTCGCCAAACTCGTAGCCGCAGTCACACTTGATGATTCTTTTTCCATCCTTGGCTACTATATAGAGATGCTCTGCGTAGGGCAGTATGATTTTTTCACTCCATGGTACCCTTTCCTGTAGTATTTCCAGATACTTGTCGAAGCGGTCTGTGTCCTTGGGTGAGCTTAGCATTTCCTTAATTTCGGGCCAGGAAAGCTTTCCCTCAATAAGTTTTCTAATTCTCTCCTTAGTGTAGCTCGTCACTCAAAATCACCTCCTAGAAAAAGAAGTCCTCGGGCAGGCCCCAGAACTCCCTAAACTCTTTGCCCCACCTTTCAGAAAGCCTGAAGGAATCATTGTACATCTCTTTTATTTCCTGGCAGACTTCCTTCCTTAGAATCCTTGACCTAGTTTTTTCAATCCATTCTCTAACTGGAATAGCCTTTCTTCCCCTTTCCTCTCTGAGCTCCTTCCTCTTCTTCTCTGTCTTTTCCCTGTTTACCTTCCATTTTCCGGATGTTTCATCACGTTCCAAAATCACACCATAGGTGCTCTCCGCGAATCTGAAAAGAATGGACTCCTCATTAACATCTTTAGCAACTCTCTCTGGATCCCTTTCTAGCACATCGCCGTACCCGTCTCCACCCCTCACAGAGTTTATGTAGAGGTCTCCCTGATTGAAGAGAATTTCTGGGGGGATAATCATCCTCTTCTCGTAAACGTAGTCGCCTTTAACATATTTTCTTATTTCGGAGTTTTCTGGGTCAAATTCTCTATAGGGATAAGGCTCTTTATTCTTGATGAGCTCCATCATGTTGGTATTGTGTATTTCGCGTCTATAGCCCCCAGCAGCAGGGTAGCCTCCAAACAGTCCACCGCTGGTAAATATGCTGATGCCCATCCACATGAGTTCATAATTATTGGTTTTCCAAAGCATACGTACTGATTCAAAGCCGTTGCCACCCCTGAATTTTCCAGGACCAGCAGAGTTAGGCTGAACTCTCCTACCTAAATATAGTAGTGGCTCCACTATTTCCCATAGCTCTACGTCGCCCATGTCAGCTTCGGGATTAAACATAGCAAAGGCGTGGTCTAAACCGTCATCAAAAGCCCTAGCTCCGAGACCCGAACTTGCAAACTCAAAATTAAACATTGCAGACTCCTGACCCAAATGATCCTTCCCACCTCCGGACATCAGATTGTGACACACCGTCATACCCGCTAAAACTTCCTCGATAAATCCCCTGGAGAAGTATCCCCTACTATAGGATCTGAAAAGTCCGTTGAGACCAGTGATGAAGCTTCCCCAACTAAAGACGGTACAGGGGAGTGTTGATTCTGGGTTGAGAATTGAACCATAGGGGAGTTTGAGCTCAAACACTAGGGATAGTCCGGCGTTTATTTTGTCGCTGGGCCAGATTATTTCTGAGCTGATGGAGTAGAGGCCACCATAAACAGCGCTAGGTGAGGCGTTGAAGGAGTGGTAGCCCCATTTTGAAGCTCCATCAAAATCTATTATGATTTTGCCGTCGGGTTTTATGGTCATTTCCATGGGCATATGCATCACGGTGTCTTTAGCTGCCCTGGCGGGTACTCTTTTTGAGCCCTTGAAGGTTACGTCGCCGAAGGATGCTGAGCGGTAGCGTCCTGGAATCATGGTTCTTTTTACAACTTCTAGTACTGACAATCGGCCATCTTCTATGGCTTCACGGATGAAGCGTTTGAAGTTTTCTATTCCAATCTCTTTTATTACTTTGTGAACCGCGTTCCTGATTATGTCACATCCAGCTAGCCTGGCTTTTTCGTCCAGTTTCCAGTAAATGGGGTTTCTTATGAGGCGTTCACATCTCACTTCCCAATACTTGTAAATTGTGTCATTCTCGCCAATTTTTTCGCAGGGAACTTTAAGTCCCTCCTCGTAGCAGGTGGTGGGACCTACGGGTGCTGTGCCTGGTACCACTGCCCCTATGTCTAGGCCGTGTATGCAAGCCCCAGCCCACGCCACCAGTTCTCCCTTCCAGAAGATGGGTTTTATGGTGTGAACATCTGCAGTATGACAGTTTCCTATGAAAACATCGTTGTTACAGAAAACATCGCCTGGCGCTATTCCTGGATTTTCCTCGTAGTCGTTCCTAATCATCCATTTTACGGCATCACTCATGGTTCTCACGTGGGTGATTATTCCTGTGGAGATTGCGATGGTGTCACCCTCAGGGCTATAGAGGGTAAAGCATAGTTCCCCCAACTCTTGGACTATGGGTGAGGCGGAAATGTTCATGGAGGTTTCTCGGGCGCTAACTAGGGAGCCTCTAATGAGTGCGAATATCCGCTCGTAGACCAGTGGGTTCTGCTCCTTATATTCCAATTTTTCTAGTCCATAGTATCTCCCTGTTTTTTGGAAGAGTTCCTCGGATTCCTTCAACATCTCTTTTAGAGTTTTACCGTTCCAACCAATTTTCCGGGTTCTTGAACCTTCTACTCCCTCAATCTCCACCAATTGGGGTTCCCTAACAAAACTTGTCACTTTCCTCACTTCCTCCTTATGTGAAATATTCTATACTCGTCTAGGTATGCGTAACAGTCTCGTGGCAGGAACAGAGTAGTGTTGGGAGACTCTATAATAGCGGTGCCATTTATTTTGTTTCCCGCGTTTAGGAGATGCATTTCGTACACTTCTCCGGGTGACCATTGGCCCCTCCAGTAAACGTCTCTTTCTCCCTTGAAGGCCTCTTCAGGTGGCTTCGCACCCTTCTTTTCCTCCTTATATAGTACGGGCTTTTTTAGGGGATACCTTCCAACCCCTATGGCATATGTGAAGTAGTATCCTGCCTCTGGAAGTTTTGCGCTTCGGGCGTAAATTTTTTCGTAGTGTTTTTCAAAGGTCTCAATTACTTTATCCATATCCTTTCCTGAGAGTATCTTTTCCACGGGAGAGGGGAATTCTATGTCGGTTAGTTGGCCTGCGTACTGCATCCGGGCATAGGGATGGAAGGTTATTTTTTCCTTTTCACAGCCGGCATCTATTAGTTCTTTGAGGCATTCTTCTCTCTGAGAGTCCCAGAATCCGGTAACCAGTGAACCAATAAAGCTCTTAAATTCGTCATTGGCGTTAGGCCAAATGGGAAGATCTGATGAGCGGTCTCTTCTAGCCTCCAGATTTCCACAGGCACAGCCGAAAGCCGAAAAGGCAGCCGCCCAACTTGGAACCAAGACATCTAAAAAGGGTATTTCCCGAGTATAGTTAGCCGCCAGAACTGGACCACCCCCACCATAGGAAAGCAAAACATAGTCCACAGGTGAATAGCCTCTCCCCAGTATGGCTCCGTAAACAATGTCCCTCATCTGGGTCTCAAGTAACTCCACGATTCCTGCAGCGGCATCATACGTTTCTAGGCCCAGTTCGGACGCTACCTGTTTTTCTATCTCTTTGTACGCTTTTTCCTTGTTTAGCTTTATTTCTCCTCCTAAAAAGTAGTCGGGGTTCAGGACTCCCAGTATGAGCTCACAATCAGTGATGGTGGGCCACTGCACCCCGCCCTCCTCATATGAGACTCCGATACGGTAACCAGCACTGTCTGGACCAATCTCTACCCTCTTTGAGACGGGATCCACCCTTACATAGCTTCCCATACCCGCCCCTCGACTCTCTGTAGCCACCATGGGGAGATTAATGAGGAACCTACCTATTTCGGGGTTGGCTTCAATGGTATATTCTCCGTCGGTGATTAACCCCACATCAAAGCTTGTTCCACCAACATCGGTACACACAATGTTTCTTATGCCCAAGACTTCTCCCAAATATTTGCCTCCAATTATTCCGCCTATGGGGCCGGAAGTCATGGAGCGAATCAACTGTTTCGTTTCTATGCTAATTGCACCCCCATGGCTTGACATCACCCTGAGGTCGAATCTGGACTTTAGCTTTTTCAGCTCCTGGTCAATTTTTCTCAGTTGACTTCTTGATCCTTCAGCAGCGTAGGCTTCCAAGGTTACCACATTCATTCTTGGAAAATCGCCTCTGATAGGATGGAATTCGGAGGCTGTTATGATGGGAATATTCACCTTTCTCTCAGCCAAGATTTTTTGGGCTATTTCCTTGGCTCTGCTCTCGTGAATCCCATTCCTATAGGAATAGAGAAAATTGATGACGATAGCTTCAACTCCCAAGTCTAGTAGTTCTTTAACCGCTGATTCCACCTCGTGTTCATATAGCGGTATTACTATATCACCCATAACATCTATTCTCTCTCTCACTCCTCGAATAAGCTCCTCGGGTATGAGTGGCTCATTGTGAATGTGGGTGGCAGCGTGAAACCGGTCCTGGTAGGAGTATCCCATGTAGGTTTGCTTGGCTCTCTCCAGGCGGAAATAGTGCTCCATTCCCTTTGTTACTATGGCTCCCACCTTGCGGCCCTTCCTCTCAAGAACCCTATTGAGCATGGTGGTTCCAGAGTAAATAGCAGTTTCAAGGAGGGGAACAACGTCTTCGGCTTTCATGTCCCAGTAGCTCAAAGCGTTTCTTAGAGAGGCCAGAAACCCTATAGACTCATCGTGAGGAGTGCTCTGCGCCTTGCCGATGGTGAAGCGGCCCTCATCATCTATAATTATGGTATCTGTCATGGTGCCGCCAGCATCAATTGCCAGAACATTTGGAACCTTCACCAATTTTAATCACCAATTATTTTAAACCAAAAACAATTCATAGCTTATCCAGAATTAAGCTTTTAATTTAAGTTTCTAAATTTTCATTATTCACACATATAAAATTATCTCCCAGTTTGCTAATTTGGAAAACCTATAAACTTTTTAACATATCTTATGAATTAATTGTAAAATTTTCAAAAAAACAATGTAAAAATTATAAAAAATTCAATTTAGGCAAACGTGTTAAAGAACGGAAATCACGCCACAAGACAACTATAGTATCATGCTAAAGAGGGGACAGCAGAAATTTTACTCAAAAGAAGAATAATGTTTTTTAGTAATCATCGGGTAAGGACTCTACGAATGAGTAGTCTAGTTTTATGTTTTCATTGGCGTTTCCAATGACGGGGACATCGTGGCCCGGTAGGAGGATCTCAACATCTAGTTCTGTTAGCTTTTTTATGGATTTTTTAAGCTCAATTATGTCTCCCCCAGGGATGTCTGTACGTCCCACCCCATAGGCAAATACAGTGTCTCCAGAAAAAAGAATCCTTTTCTCCGAGTTGTATAGGCAGATGCTGCCTGGAGAATGACCCGGGGTGTGGATAACTTCGAAATTCATATTTCCCAACTGTATTATGTCTCCGTCCTTCAGTTTGACTTGAACATTGAAGCCCGCCTTTTTCTCAATGTAGGCAGCCTCAATTTCGTGAATCATCACATCAGCTGCACAGAAATCCACTACTTCAAGCACTCCACCAATGTGGTCAGGGTGGAAGTGGGTTATTACCAATTTTCTTATGTTCCGAGGGTCTAGGCCCAGTGATTCAATGTCTTTGATGAAGTGGCTCTTGAAATCCCCGGTTAAGCCGGAATCAATTAGTGCCAGTTCACCCTTGCCCACCACGTAAACGTTTGACCCCCAGGAACGCCCAGGAATCATTGCTATTTGGTCAATTATCTCCATTTCAAATTTCACCCTTTTTCGGAAGATTAACTATACAAATACCCAAATACATTTATATTTTCGCCCAGTTTAAGAATTGGAGTTTAATGGTTAATTAAGTGATGGGAAAATGTTATTTTTAAAGGGTCGGTAAAGAGTTTGATTATGGAAGGTTATTTTGCAAGTTGTTGGAGGTCTAATTAGTTATGCCGAGTGTGGAAGAGCTTTTGGAGAAGGCTAAGGGTTTCTATCCTAAACATCCAGACCTTATGAGGCACCTTGAGATAGGGGCGCTGTGGGAGTATCATATTCGCCCCTTTACACTGGACAGCAACGATAAACTCGTCTTCCACTTAACGAAGCTCTCAGAGAATGAAATCAGATTTGAACAGGGACCTGCACCAGAAAAGCCAGACTTAATACTTTATTTTACCGAGAACGCCATGGTGAAACTGGTCGATGAATCAAAGGATGCTGACACCTATTATGAGAATTACCGTAAAATACTCAAAAATCCCGATGTAGGAGTGGAACTGGACTATAAAATAAATAAACCCCGCCTAAAACTCTTCAGAATGGGCTACAAAGAATGGGCAGAAACCTACAAGTTCCAAGCCTGGACCTAAACCCAAAAAATTGAGGATTTGCTCTAACTTAGAGTATTTAATAAAATATTTTATCGGATCTTTTCATCTTTAGATATTCTTCTATGTAGGCTCTCAGCCCTTTTTCTCCAGCGGCTTGGATGGCTAATTCTTTGTCACCGATTATCTTCACCTCTACTTCGTCTAGGGAGTAGTCGGAATCCAAAGAGTCGTCATTGGCAATATCTACTCTTAGCGAGTTGCCCACCCTCACTGTGCACTTCCTTTTCCCCTCTACAATCCTCGTTACGTATTCCCCTGTGAGGTAATCCCAACCCTTAGTTACCTTCATATCAAACAACACCTCTCACAATCTAATCCATTGGAAATAAAAGTATTTTTTCTTTGCCCCTTTATCGGATACTTTTTTTGAAAATTTTTCAAACAGAAAATATTCACACCAAATTATTTCAACAATTTTACAAAAATATATTTTTAAAACAAATTTATTAGGGCGAAAAATAACAGTTTTATACTCCCAGGATTGTGATGGTTTTGGAACATTAGAGGTGGTTTCTTGAGTGAAGTAAAATTGCCAAGTCTATTGAAGATTTGGATGAAAAAGAAGCCGAGAAATTGGTGAGGAAGGCTCTGGACGAAGGCGTTGACCCGGTTAAGATTTTGGAGGATGGAATTATAGCTGGAGTCAGAGCCGTTGGAGAAAAGTTTGAAAAAAAGAGTATTTTTTAGCCGAACTCTACGAAGGCGGTGAAATAGCGGAGAAACTGGTGGAAATTGTGGGGCCTAGGATACCCAAGGAAGCAGGCGGAGCACGCAAGAGAGTGGTTATTGGTACAGTACATGGAGACCTTCATGATATAGGTAAGAATCTTGTAGCTATGCAGCTTACCATGGCGGGCTTTGAAGTTAGAGATCTAGGCATAGATGTTCCCGCAATGAGGTTCATTGAAGAGGCGGAGAGCTTTAAAGCCGATATTATAGCTATGTCATCTCTCTTGATGGCTACAATGATGAATATGGCAGAAGTTGTTAACCTTCTAAAAGAGCTTGGCTTGAGAGATAAATACAAAGTATTGGTGGGCGGTGGGCCCATAAACCCAATAATGTTCGGAAGATTTTTTGGGTAAGTTTTTTGTCTCTTATAAGCGCTTATTATAAGATATGGAAACAGATACTCTGTGTTTAAT
>JAHAWU010000011.1 GCA_018383815.1 Candidatus Jordarchaeia archaeon
GGAAGAAGGCTTCAAGAAAAGGTTTAGGCTCAGGACTCCGCATACGAGTGGTCTCTCCTTGGAGGACATGGCTGAGATCTTAAGGAACGCCGGCTACCTGGTCAGTCCCCTCGCCAACTGAAGCGAAAAGCTTTTTCATGGCAAAATAAGGAAACTATCTTTTGGGTATAAAAAGGGGGAGAAAAGATAAGTATCAAGATTAAAAAAGGGCTTTCGCTGATTCCCAGTTTTTTGGCCGTGATACATTTAAAGTCTCTTAAGATGTTGTTTATAGCGTTTTGCCACATTTTACGCAAAACTTTGCACCCTGCACATTGTCGAATCCACAATAAGGGCACAGAACGCCACCCTGAACTGGAGCTGCGGGGGCCGTGAACACTTGGGCTTGAGGTGTTGGATGGGCTTTGCCAGCCCTACTTACAGTAACACCAGTAGTAGAAGCGCGACTTCGTCTCAGCCTTGAGACAACTGCTATGGCTAACACAAAAACAAGTACAAGAGCTGTGATAGTAATAGTTAATTGGGTAGTCCAAGCCCTGTTAGCTTGATCACTTAAAAAATTGTATATGTAGCTAGCTGTATCGTCTGATGTCAATAATTGGACATTTGCACTAGTTAAACTGGATAGTGATAGCAATAGTGGGAAGAGTAACAGAACGAGGGGTAGGAGAGTCGATAAAAATTTACATTTTTGCATTAGTTTTTCCTCATCTACATTGAATGTTGTCTGAGTTAGTTGAAGCCTTTGGAAAGTATTAAACATTTTGTCCTTCTTAAGGATATAGGTTAACATGCTTCCTCTATTTTTAATTACAATTCAATCATAAAAAGCAACAATAGGTCAACTGAGAGATTTTGATTAGCAACATGTGATGAGTATACCACTTTTCCTAGGACAAAAACGCATTCACTATGCTGTTGAAAAAATACGAAATTTGGTACTTGCCACAGCAAATACGAACATAATAGAGCGTTAAAATACGAGGTGGAGACAATCACTTCGAGAAAGAATATAAGAGGGAAAAAGAAATAAGAAATGTAGTAAATATGAGTTAGGGACAAGCGACCGAAAAAATGTTATTAATTTAGTGTTACCTTTTGTTCGGATCCCATTTGGTGAAGGATTGAAAGGTGAGTTGTTTGAGCTCTAAGGACATTGAGCGTTGTGAAAGTAAACTTGAAGACGCCGAGAACACCGCGCGTATAGGGGATTTTGGCAAAGCTGCCAGGAAGTATGCTGAGGCTGTTGAATTGTGTATGAACCTTGGGTGGGAGAAAGAGGCTCAGGAGGCTTTACTATTATCCTACCTCTATCCCTGCAACCAAGATGTGAAGGATAAGAAGGATTTGCTTGAAACGGGTTCTCTCAGAAAATTTCTGGAGAATGCCAGCAGGCTTCCACCCATGAAGGTCACGGCTTACATGCCTGGTGGACTCTTCGGCGAGTTTGATACCGCAAGGCTTCTCACAGAAGTCAGAGGAATACTCTACATGCACCTGGGTCTGACGTCTCCAAATGCTGTGGATGCTGTGAAGCTCCTAGAGGCGGCCTACGATCATTTCTTGGAAATAGGTGATGCCCCCCTCATATTTTCAAGGTACGTCTCCTGCCTTAAGAGGAGAACCACTGGAAATAATGCCGCCCTAGAGTGTGAGGGTCATATTGAGTTTATTAAAGCGCGGCAATTTATGGAAATTGAGCCGCCGAAGGCTACAGAGAACCTTATAGTAGCTGCAAGGGCCTACAGGGCAGCTAGACTATATGATGTTGCGAAGAGTGTCAATAATAGAATTCAGGAACTAAGAGCCACAAGAAAATGCTGGATGTGCGGCAGGGAGATTCAGAGCGCAGACCACTTCAAGATTGTGAAGGCTGATGTCGGATCCTACTTTGAGAACCTCTTAAGGCAGAGAAATGAGGACATGAGAGTTATAGATGGAGCTTCAAGAATAGCCCTTTGCAATCCTTGCTACAGCGCAATATTCTACGAGGCGGACAGGATTGCCAGAGGATACCACAATATTGCAATGCAAGCCATAGCTGCACTCGAGGCTAGAATCAGACAGCTTGAAATGGCAGTAAGAAGATATTAAGGAAGGGGTGAAATGTCAACAAAATATTATATGTGTAAGAATTGTGGTGCTCCACTTAGCGTTACCAAGAAGGAAGAGTTATTAAAGTGTGTTTACTGTGGCGTTGTCAATGAGATTTCAACTATTGAGGATGAAATGCGTAAATTCATGAACGATATCGCAAGATGGCTGAGCAGCGTAGGTGCTGTGGGGGGAGAAGGAACGGACGCAGCAATGAGAGCCAGATATTTTGCGGACAGAATATTTCCAAGCCTCGCTGTTGAGTTTACAAACGTTGTGGGAGATTTCGTTGAGCCCTTGGAATTCCCCATCCTTTACGCTTCATTCTACGATACACTTCCCCATCTGCAACTGGACTTTGAGTGGAAAACCAACATGGGTAAACCCCTCCAGGAACTTGCCTACAAGCTCTCCCTGCCAAACGTTACAAGTTTTGCTACAACTCCCGATTCTCAGGAGAAACTCAAGTCGCTTGAGTTCCGATGCTGGACCATTCCTCTCCTGCTGAACACACTGGGTCTTGTGAAGAGTGATAGTGCCGAAAACTATGTGATGGCAACGAAGAGCTGCGATAGAATCGTAGAAAAGATTGAGGAAATCAAGAACTTCGTTGAGGGCGACAAGAAAATCTACTATGAAATTCTGGCTGAAAGATTTAAACTCAGCTCCAAATATCTAAGTGAACTTGCCCAAAAAATTGCTGAGAAAGACAGCATTCCAGAGGAATTCCTCCAAGAATTGTATGAAACCCTAGAGAGCCTCAAGAACCGCCTAAAAGAACTTAAGGAAGCACCCAGAATTGACCGAGTACTGGTAGAAGAAGGACTCAAAAGAGATCTGGAATCATACTCCACATTCTCTTCGATTCTTTCCCTATACACTCTTTCAAAGAAGCCCTTCAACGATTTTATGGATTCCTTAAGGAGAATTATTAAAAGCGTCATCCTAAGGCCCGACGAAAAAGTTCTGGAAAGGGTACCTGACGTCCTTGATATGACTTGGTTTACGGGAACCCTAGAGTTAAGTAAGGTTAGCTGGTTCATGGAAAATCTCAAAACAGTGCTCACAAAGCGAAGTGTTAAAGCGTATGGTCTCGACGAAGTTGAAACGTGGGCTGCCAAAAATATTAAGGGATCTTTTGAAATATACCTTTACCCCTTCTATCTTGTGAGGGTGGCGACCATATTGAAGAAGGGAATGCTTCTGTGGAAAAAGGGGGTGGAAAACGCCTTCTATGGACTGTGCGACGCAGCCTTTAACCTCAGTGACCAGCTCTTCCTAGAAGCAGATTACCCTTCAATGTTAACCCCGGGCTTCAGCAAGGCCATAAACACAACTTTAGGGAAAAAAGTTGAGGAACTATCGCAACTCAGAGCTTCATCCCCCAGAAAAAACGTGGTGATACTGCCTCCCACAGTCACTCCGACAGACGCCCAAAACTTATACCTCCAAGCATTCATATTCCGAGAGGAGAGAGAACTCCTCATAAGAGAAACAGGAAAAGCACTCCGATTACCAAGTTCCTATGGAAATAAAGGATTCGACCCCGGAAAAGTGAAAGCAATAGTGCCAAAAACAGAAGAACTCATATACTTACCCTATGTCGTAGGAGAAAGGAAGTCGGGACTATTCGGAGAACAATTCAATCTTGAGCAACTACCCCACAGACAAAAACTGGTAGACGAAATGCGCCTCTTCCTACAAGCAATATAGCTTCAAACTCACAATACCTTTTTTTTATCCTTTTTAACCCCCCAATTTTTGAGATAGCCCTACATTGAGCTGGCGAAACTAAAACAAAAAGTATTAGGGCATCTAGAAAAGTCATTTATTAACTTGACCATCCCAATTCATCAAATGGTTTTGGGCAGCGTAATTTATATATTTTAAATAAGCTTGTATTTGTATTATCATTGGGCGTCTTCAAATTATTCGCCGAGGTGTAGAAGTATGGTGAGAGGGCAATGGGTATCGATTGGCCGGGTGCAAAACTATAATTTGAAAGGAAACGTTTTAAGGGTTGATTGTGGAGAACTGGGAGTTGAAATCGCAATTATAAAACCAAGTGTTTTTAGGGTGCGTCTCATAACACCTAACCAAGTTGTTAGGGAGTCTTGGGCCATTGTCTGTAGGGAGTATCCTATTACCAGTTTTGAGTTTAGTGAGAAGCCCAATTTTCTCGAGATCTCCACTGAGGATTTGGTGTTGCGGATTATTAAGGATCCCTGTAGGTTGGAGTTCTACTCACCTGATGGGTGGCTAATTAACCGTGATGATTTTGCTAAGGGTATGGGCTGGGATGGAGAGCAGGTTAGATGCTGGAAGGAGATGCCTGAGGAGGAGCACTACTTTGGATTCGGAGAAAAGGCTGGGCCTCTTGATAAGCGTGACCAGGCGCTCACCATGTGGAACACGGATGACATTTACCACTCCACACCCACTGACCCTCTCTATGAGTCCTTCCCATTTTTCCTAGCGTTAAGGGAGGGTAGAAGTTATGGCATCTTTTTTGACAACACCTACCGTTCATCTTTTGACATGGGAAAGGAGTCAGCAGAGTACTATTCATTCGGAGCCAGTGGCGGCTCTCTAGACTATTATTTCATTTATGGTCCCGAGCCTAAGAGGGTTATTTCTCTCTACACGGAGTTAACGGGTAGGATGCCTCTTCCTCCCCTTTGGTCTTTGGGCTATCACCAGTGTCGCTGGAGTTACTATCCGGAAAGTAGAGTTCGCCAAATAGCGGAGGAGTTTAGGAAACGGAAAATTCCCTGTGATGTCATCTGGCTTGATTTAGATTATACAGATGAGTTTCGAGCATTCACTTGGGATAAAAATAGGTTTCCTGATCCTAAGAGGCTGATTTCCGATCTTCATAAACAAGGATTCAGAGTTGTGGTGAGCAATTTTCCCGGAATAAAGGTTGATAAGGGATACCATGTTTGCGACCAGGGTGTGGCAGGAAACCATTTTGTACGTCTTCCAGACGGAAAACTCTTCGTAGGCCCACAGTGGCCACCGGAATGCTACTTTCCAGACTTCGCCAAATCCAGTACAAGGGAATGGTGGGGGAACCTATACAAGGACTATTTAGATATGGGTGTGGACGGCATATGGGCAGACATGGCTGAACCCTCAGTGGCGGGCATGAAAAGAACACTACCTCTAGATGCTGTCCACGAAATTGATGGAGAAATAACTGACCACAGGGAATTCCACAACGTCTATGGCTTGGAAATGGCACGAGCCATCTATGAGGGCTTGCTCCGCTTAAGGCCCAATATCCGCCCATTCATTCTGTCCAGAGCTGCCTTCTCGGGAATTCAGCGTTACGCCGCAGTGTGGACTGGTGATAATGAGAGTAGCTGGGAGCATCTCCGCCTAAGTATACCTATGTGTTTAAACATTGGAATCTCTGGAGAGCCCTTCGTGGGTGTTGATATTGGGGGATTTAGGAGAAGCCCTTCCCCCGAACTTTATGCTCGCTGGATTCAGTTGGGTGTCTTCTATCCCTTCTGCAGAACTCACACTATGATTGGTACTCCTGACCAGGAGCCTTGGTCTTTCGGAAGCGAGGTGGAAGAAATTAGTCGCAAATACATTGAACTACGCTACCAGTTGCTCCCTTACATTTACAACTGCTTTTACCAAGCACATAAAACCGGCGTCCCAGTTATGAGAGCCATGTTCATAGAGTTTCCAAAGGATCCCGTAGTTTTGAGCGGCACACCCGACGGATACGTAAGTGAAAGACAGTTTATGTTTGGGGACTGGCTACTTATCGCTCCAGCTGTTTACCATAGTAATAGGACTAATGTGGTTTACCTTCCTGAGGGAGAATGGTTCAACTTCTGGACAAATGAGAAGCATGAGGGCGCATTTCCCGTAATGGTTAATACGCCTCTGGACTTTTGTCCCATTTTTGTTCGGGGGGGAGCAATAATTCCCATGCGGGATGTGGTTCAATATTCTGACCAGAAACCTCTTGATCCCCTAATTCTCAGCGTTTACCCGTCGGGAACCTCGAGAGTAGAATACTATGAAGATGATGGTTCAAGTTTGAACTATACCAGGGGAGAGTTCCTGCTAGTTAACTATATGTGTTCCAAAACTGATAAAGCCATAACCTTTGAGATAAGCGAAAGGGAGGGTAACTATAAACCTAAACCTAGAAGCTACGAAATAAAATTCAATGGTATAAAACAGAAACCGGCGGAGGTTCTTTGGAACGGAGAAACCGTAACGGAGGTTTACCCGGAGAGCGATCTTAGAAGTAAGAGTAGTGGGTGGGGCTATTCTGAGAAGCAAATTGTAACAGTGAGAATTCCTGATCGAGGAAAAAGGGAAAAAATCGAGGTAATACTGTAATTTCCCCCTTTCAGCCAGTCCATCCCAAAAAAGTTGGCTTGAAATTAAATTGGTAGTATAGGGTAGGTTGACGTGAAAAACCAGGATTCAACTCAAACAGTTAAATATTCATTTATTAAGATTCTTACTGGTTCGGATTTATCCATTAGACGCCTGGCTTTAATGGAGGTAACAAGTGTTAATCCTGGGCCTGTGGTTTGGCTGACTGGTTGTGTTCACGGTGATGAGGTGGGAGGTGTAGTAGTCATTCAGGAAATTTTTAAAAGGTTGCGCAAAGAGCCTCTTTTGAGGGGGGCAGTGCACGCCTTTCCTCTTATGAATCCTCTTGGTTTTGAGACCGCCTCCCGCCACATCACTTTGACCGAAGAGGATCTTAACCGTTCTTTTCCTGGTAACAAAAACGGCTCCCTAGCAGAAAGAATAGCGGATAAAATCTTCACCACCATAATGGGGACTAATCCCACCCTAGTTTTGGATCTTCACAATGATTGGAGAAAATCCATCCCCTACACTCTAATAGATCCACCGGAAGTTGTGAATGATAAGGAAACTTTTGAAAAATTGAAGCTCTTCAGTGAGCTGACGGGATTCCTAATCGTTAGTGAGCAGAAGGAAACTTATGAAAAGGAGCACATGGAAAAAACTATTTCCGGCAGCTTTAACAAGCACAGAATTCCCTCCTTAACACTGGAGTTAGGGGAATCCTACGTGGTCAACGAAGAAAATGTGGAGTACGGTGTAAAGGCAATACTGAACATTTTGGACTATTTGGAAATGATTAACCCCTTAGGCGAAAAATTCACCCATAAAATTCCCGACTTCCTGCAGGGGAAGATTCTCAGATACTCACAACGACCCCTAAGCACTGCTAGTGGCATTGTCAGATTTCTCATTGAACCTGGAAATTTTGTTAAAAAGGGTCAACCAGTAGCTAGAGTATATAACGCTTTTGGAAAGCTAAGGGACACAATAAGAGCATTACAGGACGGCGTAGTTTTGGGCTATTCAGATTCCTCAGTAGGTTTTCCAGGCGTGCCAATAATCGCATTTGCCGTCATTTAAACAGTTGAAGCAAGTTATAAAAGATGAGTTGCCTAGCTCTAAACTGTTATTACTGTCAAGTCTCCCTGAGGTGTAAGTTCAGCTATTTTTCCCGCCACAGGGATTGTGTACTGATTTGCGGAGAACAGGCTCAATATTTTGCCATCGAAGTACCAGCGGAAACCGTTTTGGAAAACCTCATGGGCCCTAATCATAAATTTTATGCTGTTGTTCTTTGCGAAGGTTTCGTAGACATCCTTTCCGAAAAAGAATATGCCATCGCCACGGTCACTGGGAGCAAAACCCCTTATTCTCTCTCGGGGATCGTTCCACAATAATTGGAAGAGGATGGGGGTTGAGACTTCGACCTCGCTGGGTAGATTTTCTATTTGCTTGGTTGTGTTAAGACCTTTAGCTAAACCTCCATGTAAACAAAGTATTTCTCCATTAACTATGCAAGCGTAGGGTAGACGAGAGAACAATTTTGAGTAAGAATTATAGAATTCAACTGAAAAATTGGTCGCAACCGCATCCAAAAAACCATAGTACCGGTTTGCTAGAGGAGTTTCATGATTCCCTCTGAGGAGCAACACTCTATCGGGATAAAGAATTTTGAGGACTAACAGGTAGTTCATGTTTTCAATCTGTTGCAACCCTCTGTCCACATAGTCGCCAAGAAAAACCACACCATCGTAGCCTCCTCCAAGAAAACGTTTCACAATGGGAATAGTGGATTCCAGGTCTCCATGCGTATCTCCCACGAATAAAATTTTTTCCCTATCAAAAGTAACCAGTTTGGGCTCCCTCTCCAAAATAGCTCCAGCATCAGAAATAAGTTGTTGAATCTCCTCTATTCCCAATGCTCCAACTTGACTCGGCTCGTTTACCAATTGTTCTAGCCTGAGATTCATTTCCACCACAAATACTAATTATGAGACAGTTTATATAAACTATTTTTCGGGGAAACACGTCCAAAAATTTTTTGGTTTCTTTGTGTGGCACAGTTAACTTAAGTGGCAATTATCATGAGCCTGTATGTTTTTCGGCTCAAAGAAACCCTTCTCCCTGGCGATAGATTCGCAGAATCCAGTGTTTTTGAGCCCCTTTTTCTGTGCTTCCTTAACTTTTCCCAAACACTTTTTCGGCATTTGAGGGTTGAAACATTGAAATTTGAGGAAAAATGTGGAAAAAATCTAAAATTATTAGGCCAACAAAAGAAAAAAGATTTTGCGAATCTATCGCCTGGACATGTTTTCAGAGTTTTTCAAGGGTGGAGTAGCTTGTGAGCCGGCTCCCACCCAATTTTTGGAAGTGTTCTTTTCGGGGGCAAAATTAATAAAAAAGGGTAGAATTTTTGTTTCAGCCGAGTCCTTTCCGCCGCTTGAACTGGATGTATTTTTTGGCTTCTAGCCAGAAGCTGCAAGCAAAGGTTACCAGTATTACAATCAGCCAGTTCGTTGGTTCAAGGTAGGTTATTTTTAGAACGTCCTGAAGTGGGGGTAGCAATGTAGCTATGACTAGTGCTACTATTGCTAGGATTGCCCAGACTACCATAACCTTATTTGATAATGGTCCGAGACTTATGAGGGGCTCCCTCTCGGATCGGGAGTTGAAGGCTAAGAATATGTGGCCAAGCATCCAAGCTGCAAAGGCTACTGTTTGAGCGGTGACGATGTTTAGTGTGTGATAGTAGACGTACAGGTAGCATATTGAAACTGCTGCGAATAGTGATGCGGCGTTTAGAAAAATGCCAACTTGTAGACTCCTTGTCAAAAATTTTTCCTTGGGGTCGCGTGGTGGCCGCGTCATAATATCGGATTCTGCGGGTTCAGCCACAAATGTAGCGGAAGCTGCAAGGTCCATGAATAATTCCAGCACTATGATTTGTATGGGTGCAAACGGGAGAGGTATGCCCAGAAGAATGGGTAGGAGGAATATTGCTACCAGAGCGATTTTTACACCTAGGTAGTAGCGTACACCCTTCTTGAGATTATCAAACATTTTTCGGCCTTCCCGAACCGCAACCTCTACAGTTGCAAAGTTATCGTCCGTAAGAATCATGTCCGCTGTTTCCTTTGCTACATCGGTGCCTCTTATGCCCATGGCGATTCCAATCTCCGCCTCTTTAAGCGCCGGCGCATCATTGATTCCGTCTCCCGTCACTGCCACGACCGCTCCCTGCTTTTTAAGTAGCCTTACTATTCTCAGCTTTTGCTCCGGTGTGGCCCTAGCAAAAACTGAAACAGTCTTTAGGGCTTTTTCCAATTCCCTGTCGCTCATTCCCGAGATTTCGGCTCCTGTAAGGACTCCGGCGTCGGTGTCAATTCCCACACTTGAGGCTATGGCCTTTGCTGTCTGAGGGTGGTCGCCGGTTATCATTATAACTCTTATCCCCGCTTCCTTGCATGAGAGCACCGCTTCTTTAACTTCTGGTCTGGGGGGATCAATGAAACCCAGAATGCCAATAAAAACTAGGTCGCGCTCCACTTTTTCCATCTTCAATTCTTCGCCGCTGAAAATTTTTCTGTAAGCAACAGCTATCACTCGTTCCCCATCGCTAGCCATCTCTGATACAACTTCTTTTATCCTCATTTTTTCTGCAGTTATGAAATCAGTTTCTTTCCCGTTCTCTAATTTCCTTGAACTTCTGTCAAGTATTGATTCTGGTGCTCCAGCCGAGAAAACGTATAGCTCCTTGTCCCCTTGTTTTTGGTAGATGAAGGACTCTATCTTGCGCTCTCTGTCGAAAACAAATTTTTCTTTTAATTGGTACTCCTTCTGTAGTTTTTCCAAGTTTATCTTGTTCTTCTTAGCCACTTCAAGAATTGCTGCACTCATAGGACTTCTATAAACCGCTTTATGGCTTTTTACAATACTGAACGCCTCACTGGACAGTAACCCCGCCTCTAAAACTTTTTGGAAATTTTTGGAGACCACCACATCCGATAAATGGCCGTCGAAATAAATGCTCTTTAAACTCATCTTGTTCTGAGTGATTGTTCCAGTCTTATCCGTAGCGATAACGGTGACGCTTCCCAAGGTTTCTGCTGCTTTAAGCCTTTTTACAATTGAATTCTTTTTTGAGAGAGAGTAGGCCCCCAAACCCAGAACCATAGTAATTATTATGGGCAGCTCCTCAGGTACTGTGACGAAAGCCAGCGATAGTCCCGTGAGGATAAGCTGTTCCAATCGCCGAACAGGATTTAGGCCAAAAAGAGAGTTTACAGCGTGTTCAATGGTAGATAATCCAATATATCCTAGAGGTTGATACAAAAACGATACAAACCAGTAGGGAACCATTCCTTGGAAGGCCCCTAGCAGAATTATATTGATTAGTATTTCTTGTGGTGGCTGGCCCCTTAGAAAGCTAAGTGCTGGTATTAAGGCGCTGAAGAACAAGGCTACCCAGATTAGCCATTTAACAAGTCCCTTCATGGCAAGCTGGAGAGGAGTTTTGGGAGGCTTCACTTCTTCCAATATTCCCGCGATTTTGCCCAGCTCGGTATTTACACCCGTAGCCACAACAACGCCTTTGCCCTCACCACTAGTGATAATTGTGCCCGCAAAAACCATATTTGTTCTTTCCGCCAATTCAGTTTCCTTTGCCAGCACCTGGCGTGCATCCTTGTAAACAGGTACCGACTCACCGGTAAGTGAAGATTCATCCGCAGATAATCCATAACTTTCCACAATTCTTAAATCGGCTGGAACGCGTTGACCTGCCACAAGGGGTACAACGTCTCCGGGAACTATTTCTGTGGTGCGAATCTCAGTCAACTTTCCGTTTCTTAGTACCAGAACTGTTGGCGCCGCCAATCTTTGCAAAGCACTTATGGAACGCTTGGCTCGATACTCGTTCCATACCTCCACGAAAACCAGAAGGGAGATAATTATGATAATTGTTATGGCGTCTCTCAATTCACCCCAGATACTGTAGAGAACACCGACTGCGATGAGTAGAAGTATTAGGGGTTCTGTGACTTCCTCTTTAAAAATGGACAGAAAACTGATTTTTCTCTCTTTCACCAGTATATTTGGTCCATATTTTTCTAAGCGTTTCTCTGCCTCCTTGGAAGACAGGCCTCTATCAAAGTCGGTTTTTAGCTCCTTCTCAATAGCATGCACATCCCTGGAAAACCACTCTGACATTTAAATTATCTCCTTCCTACTTAACGGAGTTAATTTTAAAAGAGAAGGTTCAATTGTTTTTAATAAACATTCCTGTGAAAAAAGGAAGTTATCATTTTTTTAAAAACTTTTAATAGATATCTATTTTTTAATAAAAATATCTTTAAGTAATTTATTGTAAAAAATATGAAGGATGGTGAATTTATCCGTCGTCCGATGCAAGGTAATCTAGGATGCCAGTAATGTAGATTTTTACAGCATTAACCAAGTCTTGAATTGGGATTCTCTCATTGGCGCTGTGCGCCAATTCCGGCTGTCCGGGTCCAAAGAGTACAGTGGGTATCCCTCTTGCCCGGAAGAATTTCGCATCAGAACCTCCACTGGAATAAACATGGTAAATTTTGGCACTGGGGTCAACTTTTACAATTGCTTTTTCTACTAGTTTGGCGGCTGGAGAATCTTCGCCCTTCTCTATTGAGGGATCCCAGTAGGATAACTGTTCCAGGGTAAAATTTCCTTCTCCCTCCTCTACAATTAATTCGCTAAATAGGTTGTAGACTTCGCTGATGGCTATTCCGGGAGGGATTCTCACATCCATTATGGCTGAGGCTTCGGCGGGGATCACGTTGTCTGCCACTCCCCCCGATATTCTTGTAATGTTCACCAATAACTGTTTAAGGAACGATTCTATTTTTTCTTCTGGAAACCCGATTAGCTTGCCCACCTCTTGGTATAAGGGTTTAGTTTTGTCAATGAGTTTTACTACTTTTGGGGGTAGTTTAAGGTCTCTATTCTCTAGAGTTTTAATTTTGGGGAGAACCCTCATTAGCTTCTCAATGGCGTTGTCTCCCAGGAAGGGCATTCCTCCATGTGCTTCTGCACCCTTTGATTTGAGTTTGAGAGTTAATCCCCCTTTCTCCATAATGCAGATTCCGTATCCGAAAAGCGGGCTTATGGTGCCCTCAGCTACAATTGCTAAGTCCCCCTCCTTTATTACGCCTTTATCAATAAGCCACCCGGTTCCTAGATAACCGTCGGTTTCCTCGTCTGGCACAATGGAACATTCGAGGGTACCTTGCAATCCATCCAGTGCGTCGTGGCTCTGGAGAATGGATAAGGTGCTCAAAATGGCTGCTACTCCTCCCTTCATATCGGAGGCTCCTCTGCCCCATATGTGACCCTCATAGACTTTTCCACTGAAGGGCTCCACCATCCAACTCGTGGCGTCACCAATGGGAACCACATCCACATGCCCATTTAATAGAATTTTCTTTCCTTTGCCTCTGCCCACTTTTGCAATGATTGACACTAATCCGGGTTTCGACTCGTATTTTTGGGTTTTTATTCCCAAATTATTCAGGTAATCGGAAATATATCCTGCAACTTCGCGGGTATCGCCTGGAGGGTTTGTGGAGGGAATACGAATAAGTTGGGAAACCAAGTCAACAATTTTTTCTTTTTCTTTATCCACGGTTTCAAGTACTTTTTTCCATGTTTCAGACATATGGGCACACTTCTTGCATCTTTTAATTGTGGGAATTAATCAGCCAAAGGATTGTTGCAAGTTAAATTAATATTTTCCGCCTAAGAACTATTATTTATGGCAGATATTCCTTTAAAAAGGGTAGTGCTGTTCAAACACGGCTTAGGATACTTTGAACGCAGGGGAAAAGTGAAAGGTGACGATGAATTCAAAATCTCCTTTGATGAAAATGAAATCAATGACGTGCTAAAGAGTCTCTCAGTAATAGATTATGGTGGCGGCATGGTTTCTGAAGTAGACTATGAGGCGGCTCAAGAAACGAGCAGACTACTTGAGAAGGTGGGAATACATGTCCCTGTGGAGGAATCCTTAACCAGCCTGCTTAAACAGCTAATGGGAGCCAAAATCAGCCTCACCGCGGGAACAGAAGAGTTAACAGGAAGAATTCTAGGAATCGAAACCACAAAAGAAAAGGAAAACAATGTTGAGAGAGAAAAAAAGTTCCTAGTCCTACTCCACGAAGACACCATCAAAACCGTAAACCTCTCAGACATAAAGAAGCTTAAAACTCTAGACCCAGAAGTCAAAAAAGATATAGAGTACTTCATTGACACAGTCTACGATTCCAGAAGAAAAAACAAGAAGACTCTGAATCTGAAGTTTCGAGGAAAGGGTGAAAGAGAAGTAGCAATATGCTACACTGTAGAGGTACCTGTTTGGAAAACCAGCTACCGACTCAACTATTCCGAGGAAAACCTATGGATACAGGGCTGGGCGCTCGTAGATAACATGTCCGACGAAGATTGGGTTGACGTCAACCTCACCCTAATAGCAGGGTTACCCATATCCTTCAGACACAACCTCTACTCTGCGCGATACATGTGGAGACCAGAAATTAAAGTTAAAGAATCAGCGGGAGTAGCGCCAGTCAGCCTAGAGGAGGAAATGGAAGTAGAAGCCGAAAAAGCCGAGTTTTACGAAAAACCAAAATACGCCAAGGAAGAAGGACCTCTCCCTATGGCACCTGCCCCCGCACCTAAAGTTCTTACTAGGGAAGCCCCTATGGCAGGAGCATATGATTCTTTTGCGGCAGCCGCTACCGCGGCGGCTTCGGTTTCCACTGAATCTGCTAAGGCGGGTGAGTTCTTTTTCTACAGTATTTCTACACCGGTGACCATAAGGAGGAATCACTCTGCTCTGGTGCCCTTCATTTACACTGAGATTGATGGTAAAAAAATATTGGTTTATAATGAGACCGCCCGAGTGGGAAATCCCGTATCCTGCATAGAACTCAAGAACACCAGCGGCTTAACCCTCGAGGAGGGACCAGTTACTGTTTATGAGGAGAACTCTTACGCCGGAGAGTGCATGCTGCCATTCCTGGTCGATGGAGACAAGCGCCTATTAGCTTATGCAGTTGATCAAACTGTTGCAGTTACCAAAGAAATTAAAACACAGTACGAATCAGTGCACGAGGTCATAGTGAGAGGACCGATAATCGAAACCTATTATTATCAAATAAATGAAACCAATTATACTCTTAAGAACAAGGGAGACGAAGATAAGGAAATTATAATTGAGCATCCCAAGGAGTTTGGATTTGAACCCTGGGAAACAGAGAAGTTCGAGGAAGAAACACCAAACTATTACCGATGGAAAATAGCTTTAGAGCCACGGAAAAGTCGAGAATTTACAGTAAAGCTACGCAGACTCATCAGCTCTCATATCAATGTGGTAGGATTAAGCTCCGCTTTTATCGAGGACTACTTCAATAGGGGACTTATCACTGATGAAGAAAACAGCTTCCTTAAGAGAGTCGCAGAACTCCAGAGCCAAGTTAACGAAATAGAAGTTGAAATGAGAGACCTTGAAAGAGAGAAACAAGAGATATTTAGATATCAGGAAAGACTCAGAGAGAACCTGAAGGTTCTGGGAAATACTAGACAGGAAGCTGAACTCAAGGAAAAATACATTTCCACCCTCTCCGGCCAAGAAGACAGATTACAAGAAATAGAATCAAGGTTATGGCAACTCAACAAGCAGAGAGAAGATACAAAACGTGAAATAGACAAAATAATAAAAGAATATGCAGAGAAAGAAAAAGACTAATCCAAAAATGGTTCCAAGCGACCCTACCAAAAAGCTCAACTTTAAGCCTAAAATCTATATCCTTCGAAACTCATTGAAAACAAGCATCTCTCATTTCTATTTCTTTTTTTATTTGTATCCAGTAACCAAAAAATTATTTTTTTATGTATGAAAAGTTCAGATTTATGAAACTTGATAGAACTTTCTTCTCTGAAGATCCTTCTATAGTCGCTCGGAAACTCTTGGGGAAAGTTTTGGTGAAAAAAACTCCCGAGGGGACCTTGAAGGGTAAGGTAGTTGAGACAGAAGCGTATTATTCCAAGGATGATCCTGCAAGCCATTTTCAAGTAAGGCCGAGCAGCAGAGATTTCTTTAGGGAAAAACCCTCAGGGACAATTTACGTCTATTTCACTTATGGCAATCACTGGATGTTCAACATATTGGCGAAGGGGGAGGATAAAAGTGGAGCTGTTTTAATCAGAGCCTTAGAACCAGCAGAGGGAATAGACATAATGAAAAGGCATAGAAAAGTGAAAAAGGACACCGAACTCACCAGTGGACCCGCTAAACTAACTCAAGCCTTCCAAATAAACGGCTCCTATAACGGTAAGGACATCACGGAAGACGAGAACATTTATTTTGAGGATGCTGAGGAAATCTCTGACATTGTTATTACAAGTAGGATAGGAATAAAAGAGGGTAAGGATATGCCCCTGAGATTTTATGTTAAGGGAAACAGATTCGTTTCCAAAAAATAAACTTGTTTTTCACCGTAAACTAAGTGTCGCCGTGTACTTTTTTATTTTCTTGGAGGTTTGTGAATGAATAGTCTTATGTAGTGTTCGTCGAGTTCTTTGTCATATTCGCTTACTGCGGGATAGACTTCGTGGATGGTGTAGGCGTCAAGGAGTCTGAGACCATACTTTTTTAAGAATTCGCCCAATTCATAGAGTGAGGTTAGGGTGTGTGTGAATTCGCTCCAATAGATTTCAGGTCTGCCGGGAAACATTTCCTGGATTAAAAGGTCCTCAACAATTAGTGAGTTTACTCCTGCGAATTTTGTAATGTTGTAAAGGGTTGCCATTAATTGTTGCTTATTCTCTGCATGGTTTGGAACTAGCCCCAAAACAGTTACAATATCGAACTGGTTAAATTTTCTTACAAATTCTGAAACCGACTTTTCGTCGAGGACATTGACCACGTGCAGCTTGCCTTTAAGGTCGGGAAACTTGTTGGCAACTTTTTCCAAGAGTTCCTCCAAAAAATCTATTCCCATCACATTGTAACCCTTTCTAAGGGCTTGAAAAGTGAAATGCCCTGTACCTACTCCCACATCTAACAATCTATCCCCTATGTCCAGCTTTCTCCTCCAATATTCCATAACATTCCAAATGTCAAAAGTTTTCGCAGATACGTCTGAACTTATTTCCTTTTCAGAAGCAGAAACATAATATTTTCTAACTTCATCATTCATCGCTTATTCCTATTCCCATCTTCCTTCATTCATAATAAAGCGTTTCAAATTTAACTCTTTTTAAATGTTTGCTGAATTTTAATTTGCCTTCAAGTTTTTATGTCTAATGTGGGCACCTAATTTAAAACTTTGGCTAAGCAGTCATACTTTTCAGTGTCTCGTTGAAAATGTTGTAGGATTCTTTGTCGTAGAGGACGAATACCACTTTTTCTAGACCCGTTCTGCCCTTTAAGTATTCAATTGTAGTTTTGAGCATTATTTCTGAGGCTCTCTTCATAGGGAAACCGAAAATACCAGTACTTATGGCAGGAAATGAGATACTTTTCAAGTTTTTTTCATCCGCAAGCTTTAGGCTGTTAAGGGTGGCATTTCTAAGTTTTTCATCTTCGTTGCCTTCTCCCCAGCGGGGACCCACCGCATGAATCACGTACTTCGCCTTAAGGTTTCCACCGGTGGTGATTACAGCTCCTCCAACGTAGGTTTCTCCAATTTTGTTACACTCCTCCTGTATTTTAGGCCCACCCTTCCTTCTAATAGCACCAGCAACTCCTCCACCCAATTGGAGTGCGGCGTTGGCGGCGTTTACTATGGCATCAGTACTTTGCTCGGTAATATCGCCCTGAACTAACTCTAATATTGTTTTGTTCACCTTTAATTCAACCATTAAACCCACCTCAAAACAGCATTTTACGGAATAAAATTTAGATACTTTATCGAAAACCAAAGGTAGAAGGGATTTGAGTCTCCTTCAACTATAAACTCAGGCAATTTATAATTTTTGTATCCTAAAAAATTTACTTCAAATGGATAAGATGTCGCGTTGTAAATAATTAATGTTTTTTAATAAGAGGGAGGTAGGGAAAAGGTCGGGAAGGTGTTGGAGGGCTTCGCTTTGCCCCCTTTTTGAGAACATGGTATTTTTCGGCGCCGATTTTGGCTCACATTCTATAGACTTCGGGAAAAACTGATTCTGGTAGGGGATATTTAGAGGAGTTAGGTGCAGGGGGGTATCTGATTGGAGGTTTAATTAGATTGTCTGTGAGAGAATATGTTTTTGGTGTGGTGATCGATTTATTCAGGACTTCTTGCTTTTCAAATATGATGTGGTTTATGCTGTCCATGCTTTCTTGAACATTAATGTTTTGGGCTACACTGGTTTCGAAGTATTGGGCGTTAATCTTGGAACTGTATTCGTTCGCCTCGCTCTTATCAACTTGTCTGGGAAGATCAATTTTATTACCGATAAGTATGCAGGGGACATTACAAAGAACCTGGTTTACTTCTTGTATCCATTTTTCGAGGTTTATGAAGGTTTCACGCCTTGTGACGTCGTAAACGTAAATAATGCCTCGGGCGCCCCGGTAAAAGTTCTGGCGTACAAACTTAAACTGTGGCTGGCCGCCCATGTCCCAATACTGGGAAATAATTTCTACACCGTTTATGGTTAGTTTTTTCGTGGCAAAATTTGCACCCACAGTTGCCATATAATTTTCACTAAAGGTGTTCTGGGTGTATTTCAAAATGAGGCTGGTTTTTCCTACACTTCCGTCGCCGCATACGACGATTTTGTACGTTTGCCTGGGGGCCGACACTAGATTTTTCCTTCTTTCACTCCTTTTCCCTAGTATGTAGTTAGACTACATAATATATAAATTTTACTGTGGCGAAAATTATAAACAGAAATTGAAAAAATAACGGTTTAATATCAGTAAATATTTAAAAAATCACCTAAATTTTAAGAAAAACAACCGTCACAATTAATAAAAAAACCGTTCATAGGAAGATCCAATAGCAAAGGTTTAAAGAAGATTTAGTAAACTAAGCCTTCACATAAACCTTAATCATCAAAATTCAAAAAATAGTCAGGTAAAAAAATAAAAGTTCAGAAATCAGATTATCAGTTAGTACCAATTTCAGCCCTTCAATTGGAAGGAATTGCCTTGCGAAGAAAAATTTTAGCAATCATTCTGATTCTACTATTCCTCGGAACATTAGTGGCTGCACTCTTTACGGCCATATATTAATAGTAAAAACAGCTGCCCAGAAGCAGGTAAGGTGCCAAAGTAGGTGAAAGCTAGTTTTTAGAGTATTGTAGCTATTTTTGTATTTTCGGGTTGTCCAATTTTTTATTCGGTGAATGGTGAGTATTGTTGCAGTCTTTTGAGGGCTTGAGTCCTTTCTTTTGTTTCAGTTTTTGCTTCTTCCACCACCTTTTTTAGGAACGCTGTTGTCTCGTCCATAGATTTTTTGTTAACTGGGTAAGGGACTCCGTCTTTGCCCCCGAAGGTAAAAGAATACTTCACTGGATCCTTCCAGCTGGGAGGTTTCCCATATATTAGTCCTGATATCATAGCAAGAGCTTTTACCGTGGAGGGACCTATTCCTCGGAGGGATAGGAGTTCTTCATAGTTTTTGGGTTGGGTTTGGTAGGCTTTCATTAGGGCTTTCCAATTTACTCCTCTCAAGAGGTTGAGGTGTAAAGGTGGAGATACTTTGCTTTGAGGCACCCATTTGAGGAGAGTCTCTTGGTTTAGGGGCTTATCAGAGAATATGGTTTTGAGGTGCTGAGGATTATCCTTAACCAGGTCTGTTGATATTTTTCTACACTCCTCACTCTGTCTAGAGGTCATATCCAGAACCCTATCATGGGAGACTTCCCCCACTATTGCGGTGTGTGGCTCCTCAACAAATGTTTTGAAGGTCCCCTTGAGCCAATGGTACCTGCGGGCCTTTCTAATTTCAGCATTCATGCCCTGTTGTATTACGCCCCAGTCACCCTCCTCAGTTATGAAGATACAGTGATGATAGAGCTGGTAGCCAGCTTGTATGGCAGTATTATCCACCTTCGCAGACATGCGACTTGCATACTTTAGGTCTTCTACTTTGGCTTCCGAAAGATCAAAGAGATCCCCTATTTGAGGTATTTCAAGAGGCGTCTTTCTGGAGGTTGAACCTTTGCCTCCAGCTACCGCTACTCCGTGTTCTCCTGGCCTCATGGCTAGCTTTAGGGCTGAGCATGTTACCGTGGTGGTTCCGGAGCTGTGCCAGTCAAATCCCAACACGCAGGAGAGGGCTTGGAAGAAGAAGGGGTTTGAGAGTCTCTGGATTAATTCCTTTGTTCCATACTCATCAATAATTATGGAAACTATGGCATCTGCCAGCTTAACCATACGGCCAAAAAGCCACCTAGGAGCCTTTCCTCCGTGCAAAGGGAGATCTGCAACACCAGCCCGGTACATCCTTCCTTCATCCCTAAAAGTTACTGAAACGTGGATGAATTTAAATTGTTCCCCAAAAAAATAGAGAAATATAAAATATGTTTTAAAGATGAAAAATTACCAAAAAAAGTTTCTTGGCTTTTTAGAATTCGGCAATGGTGGTTACGGGTTTCACGCGGTTCTTTGTGGTAAAGAGTTGGTATAATTCGACCAGTTCTTCGTGGGCTACACTTGTTTTCCTGCCAAAAAGGTACTGTTCCTGAATCTTGTTTAAAATCTTGCTTATGACAGGATCTGTTTTTTCAACGTTTATACCAAATTCTTTGAGTATGTAGACTATACTTTCTCTACCTGTTGTCTCTCCGATGACTATCTTGTCTCTCATGGAACCTTCTTTTATGCCTACCTCTGCAGCTCTCACTTTTTCATAAAGGCTCACGTCTCTGAGTACCCCATGGGCATGGATGCCGGACTCGTGGCGGTAAATGTTTAAACCAGTAATGGGAGTGTTTGGTGGCGGGTCTATGCCAGACACGTTTTGTACAAAGGTGGCTAGTTCTGCTAGTTTGCTCACATCGTATTTCTTGATGTTGAAGTGTTTGTAGAGGTTGTATAGGACTTGCTCAAGGGAGGTGAAGCCGCCGCGCTCTCCCAGCCTGCAGACACTGGTGTCCAGCCACTTGGCTCCTGCTCTGTATGCTTCTAGGGTGTTGCCTACGCCCAAACCCATATCGTCGTGTCCATGGAATTCTATGTCCACTTTAATTTTCTTTGCGAGTTTGGAGATGATGTTGTATGTTTCGTGGGGTATGAGTTCTCCTAGGGTGTCGCAGTACCTTATTCTGTCTGCGCCTGCTTCAGTGACCGCGTTTGCGAAGTCTATTAGGTATTCTGGTTCCGTGCCAACACTTTTTTCAGCGTTTACAGATACGTATAAATCGTGCTCTTTTGCGAAGGATACTGCTTCGCACATGTTTTCTATTATTTGTTCCTTGGTCATCTGTAGTTTCTGTTCACGGTGATGCTTTTCTGTGGCTATGGATAGAGCTACTGCTCCGAATTTGAGTTTGGTGTTGATGGATTTTTCTAGGTCTGCTTTTAAGCCTCTGTGCCAGACTAGTAACTTTTTGTCTAGTCCTATTTTGTTTAGTTCTCGTATCAGGAAGTAGTCTTTGAGCACGTATCCTGGACAGAAGACTTCTATTTGGTCTATTCCTATCTCGTCCAGCCTTTTGGCTATTTCTACGCACTCATATAGTGTGAAGTATACTCCAGGCATTTGCCTGCCGTCTCTCAGAGTGGTATCGCAAATGTATACGTCGTGCATTTACTACACCTTTGATACAAATCAGATTTTTTTCGCTCAGCTCCTTTGTTAGGGAATTGGATTGAGACTATGCATTCATTATTTATATTTGTATCGGAAACATATACTTGTACCAAATAAAATTTGTTTTTTATTTTACATATGTAAATAAAAATTTAGTACAATGTAAACATTTTTAGTTTTTGTATTAAATATAATGGAGACAACTATTTTTAACTCTATCGGAAAAATTCCAGCACAGAGAATTCCTCGGCCACAAATCCTTCTAACACCATTTTATCATGTTTTTTCCAATTCGGGGTAAAATCGTCTTGCTGAGTCGCAGACACCGTTTAGAACACACTCCAAACATTTAGGCTTGGGCTTACATATGCGTCTCCCATGCTCAATCATGTTTATGTGAAATGAGTAAACCTGTTCTTCGGGAACCATTTCTTGGAGTATTTTGTGTGCCTTCAAGCGATCTGCGTTGCCAATTAGGCTTAGTCTCTTTGATACTCGGTGAATGTGGGTATCTACGGGTAGTACTGGCTTGCCGAATGAGAAGAGAAGAACACAGGCCGCGGTTTTTGGACCTACACCTTTGAGCTTTGTGAGAAAGGATAACGCCTCCTGTGTTGAAATTTCTTTTAGGTAAGATAGGTCAAGTTTATTTCTCTTTTCCATAATTGCGATTAGGGCTTCCTTTATCCTCCTGGCTTTAATGTTGCCCAGTCCGCCAATCCTTATAGCTTCCGCTATTCCCTCTTCAGAGGCGCTTATGAGGTCCTCCCAAATAGGATACTTTCTTTTCAGGTTAGAGAAAGCAGCGTAGCTATTTTTGTCAGAAGTGTTCTGGGACAATATGGTTAGTATCAGCTGGTCGAGGGGGTCAAACTTCTTTTTCCACTTTTTCTCTCCATACTCCCGATTCAGAAGTTCTATTACCCTAATTACTTTCTCGTTCACAACGCACCTTCCACCAGAAACGTTTATAAGTTTTGCACTCCAGCCCCCCAACAGGTTAATCAGAAAAACTTCCTTTTATGGCTTATTTTCCAACAAAAAAACATTAAAATGAAAAAAAGGGAGGGATGGAAGAAATTTGTCTATTTTGGTTCTAGTTTTTTGAAGATTGCTGGTGCAATCAGTGTTACCCATAAACCCATTAAGGCGTAAACTGGGAATTGTAGAGGCCCCCAAGGAACTTTGTCTATGAGGTAGTATGCGGGTAGAGCAACTATTGCGCCTAGAATAATTCTTATTGCAGCGTACTTCCAAGACTTCGGTGTTGTAAACTGAACATATTTTTGTTCCAAGATTGCTCCTGAAAGGAAGCCTGCTATAGCTCCGGGAAGATACCAGCTTATTCCCCATTCGAATGGATATATTATGAGCAAGGTGAGAGGTAGAGTTCCCGTTATGTAGCCAGCAGTGAGCAGATGGAGGTACCAGCCCACTTCCCAGTTGAAGGGCATTACAGAAGCAATGAGGATGAGAACAATAACTACGATTGCCATCCTAATCAGAGGACTCTTTGGAAGTTTCGCATCGATTAAGCTCCAAGTTCTATCGGCAGTTAGCGCAAACACTGCAAAGATGACTAGCCCTAGGAGGAGACCGGAAATCACGTCTGTGGGCCAGTGTGCCCCTAGGTAAACTCTGCTTGTGGAAACAAGGACCGATACCAGGGCGGCTACTGCGAATAGTATGATTCCCCGCTTTGACACTACGGGAGCCCCCTTCTTTGCAAGCCAAGCAAGTGAAAATGCGGCGGCGGTGACTGTTTGCGCATGTCCACTGGGCATTGAGGGCCCCTCTGGGAAGTATAGTTTCCTTGACTCGTAAAATGAGGGCCTAGGTCGACCAATAACATATTTTAGAGCGAAGTTGATAAGCGAGCTGAAAACGAGGAGCAATGCAAGAAATATTCCTTCCCGCTTGTAGCCAAGCCAGTATGTTATTGCAGTTAGTACAAATAAGGCCATTTCGTTCCCCAAAGAAGTGATAACAAACCAGAATCCGTCAAGAAGATAATTCCCGCCGAAGAAACCCCAAGGAGTCCAGAAACTTCCCTGAGTAGTCCAAAGAATTCCGAGGTCCCAGGCGTACCAGTAATTCAGCAACAGAATTAGAAACAGGTATTCTTCCATAACTTTTTCACCATGCAATTTTCCTTTACTGTATTTGAGCTCAATGTAATTATTGTTTACCAGCTTAAGAATATAAAAATTCGTTTTTTAAAAAGATGGAGAGAAGTTTCCTTAGAAATGATAAAAATATCTTTCTTCCCGTATAGGATGATGTAAAGTTGTTTGATTAAGTTCGAGTGGAGTGTTTCATAAATGCTCCTTTCACAATTTTGAGCCTCAAAAGAGAATTAAACTCCATTTTTACATTCCTTCTCTAAGCTCTGAGGATAATTTATAGGGTATAAAAAATGTCTGGAGTAAGTTTTATTTGCTTCAAATAGTAACATTCGGATTATACTCCTCTCTCTACTATGGAGCTTACAAAATCCATAATGCTATTAAAAGGTAATTTTATAGTAAAATAGTTATTATTTAAAAATTAGTTAATAAAACATGTTAAAAGTGTAACTTTTTGTTTTGCGGTCTACAGGTTTTCCGAGAAGAAAGCTTATGTTTAGTTTGGAGAGTGTAGTGAGCAGCCTGATTCCCACATGGGCGGAATACTTTCTTCAACCGCCCCTCTCAGCTCAGATAATCTTTACTATGCTTCTTTTAGTTACATTCATTTTGATTGCAACTAGACGTCTTCACGGAACTGTTGCGGCACTGGGGGGAGCTGTGGTGACATTGATTTTTGGGGTTTATTTCTCCAAGGTTTATTACTGGGTTCCTTATTTTACATTCTATGTTTCGGGAGGTCTTGTAAGCAGAGAACTACTTTTTTCAGCCAGCGATGTTTATAAAGAATTTATAGATTGGTCAACTCTGCTCATTATTATTTCTGTGGTTATTATTACTACGGTTGCCAGCCGCTCGGGACTCTTTGAGTACATTATATTGAGGGTGGTGAAGTTCAGTGGAGGAGACATAAGAAAACTTTTCCTCAGCATATGGTTTTTAGCTTTCCTTCTAACTATGTTGCTAAGTGGCGATCCAACAGCAATTATGGTAATTCCCCTTATATTGTTAATATGTAAGGTTTTAGACTTGAATCCTGCGCCCTATTTATTTGGCACCGTCTTCGTGGTTAATGTAGCTGCTGCTTCCACCATTGTTGCTAGTTTCATAAATATTCTGGTTTCTGGTCATTACAATTCTGATCCGTCGCGTTGGCTATCCTATCCCACATTTATGGTTTTAGGTTTGCCCGTATCTCTGCTCTGCATGGGTATAGTAATATTGTTTATATTCCGCCGTTATGGAGAAGCCTTCAGTGTACCGCAAGAAAAAGTGGAATATTGGGAGTTGAGAGCGGAGTTGCTATCCTTGGACGCGAAAGTCCTGATAGCAAATCCAAAAATGTTTCGAAAACTGAGCGCACTTCTAACGGCAGCGGTAATAGGTTTTATAGTTGCGGGATTATTACACGTTCCATTTTATGTGGTTTCTCTGCTTTTCGCCTTTGCCTTTATTTTGGTGAGCGGAGTTGATCCTGTTAAAACCTTTAGAGAGGTGGATTGGAGCCTGGTGTTCTTCTTCATAGGAGTATTCATAATTGTAGGTGGGGTGCACAGCACTAAAATCTTGGAAAGTCTTGGAAGTAATCTTGGCAGCCTGACGACTGGCAATGTTCTAGGAACAATCAGCCTCGTGACATTATTTTGTGGTTTATTATCAGGAGTGATGGACAACATTTCTGTAACTACAGCACTATTGTACGTCACACCCAGCCTATCAGCCTCCGCCCTAATAAATCAAAACCTTGTAATATGGTCACTAATATTCGGTTCTAATATGGGGAATAATCTAACTCCTATAGGAAGCTTACCTAACCTCCTAGCCCTCACAAGCTTAGAAAAAGAGAATATTAAAGTTACATGGTTTGACTTTATGAAACTAGGGGCGCCCATAGTAATCATGTGTCTCTTTGCTGCGATACTGTCGCTAACTTTAATTGGACACCTTCTCGGTTGGGGAGTAGACATCACAAGCCTCTTCTCCTATCTATACTCGCAGTAGAGCATGTTAAAGATAGAAACTTTTTGACACTCCTCATAACTAGAGTGGGATTCCTTCTCGCCTATGTTTTTGGAAGTGTTTTATCTTAAACTCTTCGTAAGATGCTTTTCCGGGAAAAATTACGAAGACGTTTTTCATAGTGAAGGTTTAAATCTAACAGCGAAATAGAGAATTAGTTTAGTTCAAGAAATACGTTGTTAAACGCCTTAAAATTTAAAAAGTTTTTCTTTGATATATATTTAAAACATCTAAAAGTAAAACGCTCAGCCGCCCTAATTTTGTCTTCCTCAGATTTAAGGTGCTGATTAAATAGGAGTATAAGGACATGCTCGGTTTAAAGGAAGCTATGGATGCACTGATTCCAGATTGGGCCAATTACCTACTGAAGTTGCACCTTTTTCCGGCCCAAATAGTCTTCACAATTATAGTTATTGTTGCGTTTGGGTTGATAGCAGCTGGACGTCTCAATAAAACAATTGTGGCGCTGGGGGGAGCGGTGATCACACTTGTTGCCGGATATTATTTTGGTGTTGTTTATTGTTGGGTTCCCATTTTCAAGTGGTTTGTGTCGGGGGGACTTGTTAACACGGCGCTACTGTTTTCTTTTGAAGACGTTTATAAAGAATTTATTAGCTGGTCTACTCTGCTCATTATTATTTCCATAGTTATCATTACTACGGTTGCCAGCCGCTCGGGACTATTTGAATACATTATACTGAAGGTGGTGAAGTTCAGCGGAGGAGACATAAGAAAACTCTTCCTCTATCTGTGCATAATCTCATTTGTTTTGACTATGATTTTGGGAAATAATCCCACCTTGATTATAATTAGCACCTTAATATTCCTGATAGATAGAATTCTTGACCTCAACCCTGTTCCTCACATACTTGGAATTCTGTTTGTAATCAATGCAGCCAGCAACTCAACAGTCATTGGCAGCTTCGTAAACTTGCTAGTTTCGGGCCATTATAATTTAGATCCCACACGTTATCTCTCTTATCCCAATTTTCTGTTGCTGGGATTGCCCTTTGGAGTAATAAGTGCAGTTATCGCTTTGTTCTTTTTGCTCCACTACCATAAAGAGGCCTTCCAAGTCCCTAAGGATAAAGAAGAATTCTTTGAGATAAGGTCTAGACTGCTCAGTCTTGATGAACATAAATTGATGAGCGATCCAAGATTGTTCCATAGAATAAGTATTCTGCTCATAGTAACCATTTTGGTATTTGTAGTGGCCGGATTCTTCGGCGTGCCCTTCTATGTGGTAGCACTAATTTTCGCCGTTCTTTTTCTCGTTATTAGTGGTGAAAACCCGGAGAAAACTTTGCGTGAGGTAAACTGGAGCCTGATATTCTTTTTTATAGGAATATTCATAATGGTGGGGGGACTTAACAGCACGGGCGTATTGGAGAACTTAGGAAGCAATCTTGGAAAACTAACAGCCACCAATGTCCCATTGACAGCTGCCCTTGTAACAACACTAAGCAGCACACTATCCGGAGTGCTATACAACATTTCTGTAACATCAGCACTGCTATACGTGACACCCAGCCTATCCGCATCCGCTCTAGTAAACGAAAACCTAGTGATATGGTCACTAATATATGGGGCAAACATTGCAGCCAGCCTAACCCCCATAGGGGGACTCCCCAGCCTAATTGCAGTAACATCCCTAGAGAAAGAAGGACATCCTATCCCTTGGAGCAGATTTATAAAAATTGGAGCACCCATCACACTGGTAAGTGTAGTTGCGGGTATATTCCTGCTCATAGGCTTTTCGCATATACTAGGCTGGGGAGTGGATATATCAAGTTTACTAGCAATTTTATATTCAAAATAATAGGTATAGAGAATCCACCTTCAACACCTATTTTAAATATCTCGGTAATTCCTCTTATTTTCCCTTTACCGAATATTTTTCATAAAGTGAAATATATACAGAAAAGGGATTAGGACGAATTTGAGTGGGAATTGTTGAATGGCTTAGAATCATCAACTATTCCTTTGCACAAAGTTACGTAACAGATCGAAGTTCTTTTAGAGACATTTTAATGCCTTTGTAGGGTAAAAATGTTTATTACCTTCGCGATTCTATAATAAATAAAAACATTTGTGTATTTGGAGGACAATGCATGGCTTTGAAAGGGAAACTAAGTAAAATATTCACACGTAGAAGAGCTATTCTGATTATCCTAGCTATTATTATTGGTGTTATCGCATGGTTTGACTATTGGGCTATCTACTTTGACAATGTTTTTTATGGACCCATTACTGCAGCCGTTCATTTTTATTTTAGAAGTTGGGCCATTGTACCTGGTTTGATTCCTTGGGGTGTTTCCCCCTATTCCCCGGAATGGATACCATTCATATCCTACCCAATATATCCGACACACGTCATTCAAGAGTACTTTCAGGGTTTAGCTCCGCTCGCATTATTCCTGGTGGCTTCTCTTGGCACGGGACTACCTGACGGCTTGCTTAATACTGGAATCGTAGCCGCGCTCTTTATTGCGGGCAAAGATTTACAGTTAAAGATTCTGATATATACTGGTGCCTATGACCCCACGAGAGGTGGATTTCTTGGAGCTTATGGTATTGTGCTCACCATGATAGTAATGGGTGTCGCTGGTGGATTTTTCTCGCAGTTTGAAGTGTACAGTTTAATGTGGAAGAGCTTTGTATATTCATTCAGAAAAGTTGTAGTTACACTCACTTGGTTGATTTTCTTGATAGCTCCATTCCTTTTGGGGTACTGGGCTGATGTAACTTTCATTACACACTCGAAACTACAATTTGGACCTTGGACAATATCTTATAACGAGGTGCTTATGCTCTGCTTCGTTTATGCTTTTGTGGTTGTGGCCCTCTCATCCTTTTTCAGCAAGCGGTTCTGGAGCGGAGCATTCATAGGAGGCACAATAAGTCTCGCCTCCTTCGTTGGAATATTAAGGGCTGGAGCACCGCAACTAATTCATGACCTTGTCTGGCTCCCCTACTATATATCGGTTCAAGGTGGCATAGTGAGATACTTCCAAGACGCAATGGGGGTTTGGCAGGCGGACCTGAACATAGCCTACACAGCCTTGGCAGCGACATTCATTGCAATTGCAGCTCTTTGGGGAGGATTCTGGGCATCTATGGGAAGAGTCAGCTCTTACACCGAACCTACACCTGAGATGAAAACACCTCAAGGTTTTGCATACATATTCCGAGACCTATGGTCAAACTACTTCCTTCTGGGAAAAAACACAGTTGACGAATACAAGAAGGGCGCACCAGGATTAGGGGCTAGACTTCTGAGACTCTTTAGAAGACAGCCTGAATACGAAACCTATGAGCACATGGATCGAGTGCCCAGGGGAGAAAAACCCAGGCTACCAGAACATGAACTAGAAATCATACCCACAGAAGAAAACAAGTGTATGGTTCGAGTAATAAAAACAAAGGAGGAAATAGGCCCCCTTTACGATCCAAACTATCTTGCGGAGAAATATAAGCCACACTGGAATCCCTTTGAACTAGCATACCGAGTCAACGTAGTAAGATCAGTAACTCCACTAGTGGCATTATTAATAACAGTTGCCACTGTCTACTTCGCCATAACTATTCAACCCTACCTCAGAAACATATTTTTGCCAGGGGATTTATGGAGACTTGTAACCACAGGTGAGGTGCGGATACTAGTAATAGCCGCAATGGTGCTATACGCCTTCATAGTCCTATTCTCAATATATTGGGGTAAAAAGTCTAGAGAAATACTGCAGGAATCCCCCGAAGGCGCACCGGCAGTCATAACCATAGGCATATTCTCAAGCGTAGCCTTCATATTCTCGGAATACATCCTTCTGAGACTAGCTGATTTCCTCACAATTAACATTCTCAACTCTCCCTACTTCAGACAATTTGTTCTAGGAGAAGACCCAACATTAATCTCCATCACCCCTTCACTAGTGGATCAATATTCAATAATAGCCGCAATACCCTTCAACCTAACATTCACCGCTTGCCTCTATGGAATATTATTCTTGCTGGCAGCAAGCTTCATACTGGGGCTATCAGGGGTTCAAGTACTGGGGCTTGAAAGATACACACTGTACTTTTACGCCAACCAAGGACCGCTATTTCCATATAAAGACCGTGAAGACGCCCCCATATGGGTAGAAGGCAAATACTACTGGGTAATGCGCTTCACCTACCTGTGGCCAGGGGAATTCACATTGTCCTCAAAGTCCCTATATCACGAAGACTATGAAAGAGTGGAAGTTTGGGTCAACGCAGAAACTGGAGTGCTGGAATGGATAGTTAGCGATTATCACTGGAGAGAGCTTTTCTACCGCGTTCCAGACGATGGCAAGGATCACAGAATTATTGTGGACTTCAACACCAACTTCCATACACCCAACTTTACTCTACTCCACCCAGAAGAATTAGCGGACTTTGAAGTTGAAGACCCATTAAAAGCAGCCTTCACCCTGAGCAAGGATTGGGTGAAGAAGGGACGCCAGAGAACCCGTGAACTCTTCAAGAGCTTAGGCCAAAAGGTTTCAACAAGTATTCTCCGAAAAGAAGAAGGATATGCAATGAAAACTAGGTCAAAATATGTAGAAGATTACTTTATAGACATTCCTCCTGGTGTTCGGCGAGCCACCGCGAATGTCTGCGCCAAGCTTCCCTGGAGTTTCTGGAGATATCCTTTAGGTGTTCCAACAATTGATACCAAGACTGGAAAGTATTACTATAGAGAGGACAAGTATTTCCCACCCCCCATCGACGCTCCACTACACCCCATCAAAAAGAAGATAGACGGCATAGGCACATCCGCTGTTCTAAACCAGCAAGTTTGCGCCAACTGTTTCACTCTCAACACTATAGACCTGCATTCAAGTGAGGCTAAGAACTGGCAGTGTAAAAAGTGCGGAGAGGACATGAGAAGACAATCAATGATTCACTAAAAACTAAACAATAAAAAGTTTCCCTATTCCCCTTTTTTTGTTTCTCTTCCTTCTTAGTATTTGCTGTTTAGGAAATTTTCCAGTGCTTCTTCTAAATCGGGTTTTCCTATTTCTTGGAGTTCGTATTTTATACGGACCGTGGTTTTGTTAACTTTTAGGAGTCTTCTGAGGTCTATGGGTGTTCCTATGATTACTGTGTCGCAGTCTGTGGCTTCGATGGTTTGTTTCAGTTCATCTATTTGTTCGGGACTGTATCCCATTGCAGGGAGGAGTGCGCCGATTTGAGGGTATTCCTCGAATACCTTTTTTATGGAGCCTACAGCATAGGGTCTGGGATCCACTATTTCTTTCGCCGCATATTTTCTCGCAGCCACTATTCCCGCTCCATAGCTCATTCCTCCGTGGGTTAGGGTGGGGCCGTCCTCCACTACCAGTACCCTTTTGTCTCGGATGAGGTCGGGGTTTTCCACAGTGATGGGGGAGGCGGCTTTGATTACGGTTGCTTTGGGGTTGAGTTTTTTGATGTTTTTTATGGTTTGTTCTACGTGGTCGGGTTTTGCACTATCTATCTTGTTAATTATGACTATGTCTGCCATACGAGCATTTGTCTCCCCGGGATAGTAGGTTAATTCGTGTCCTGGTCGGTGGGGGTCAACCAGTACTATTTGTAGGTCTGGTTTGTAGAAGGGGAAGTCATTGTTGCCTCCATCCCACAATATTATGTCCGCTTCTTTTTCCGCTTCCTCCAAGATTTTTCGGTAGTCAACCCCCGCATACACAATGTTTCCTCGGTCGATGTGGGGCTCGTACTCTTCTCTCTCTTCTATGGTGGTTTGGTATTTGTCCAAGTCTTCATAGGTTGCGAATCTTTGGCATACTTGATTTTTTAAGTCACCGTAGGGCATGGGGTGTCTTACGACCACTACTTTTAATCCTTTACGGCGTAGAATGTCTGAGACTTTTCTGGTGGTTTGACTTTTTCCCGAACCTGTCCTCACAGCGCAGATAGATATTACTGGTTTTTTAGTTTTTAGCATGGTGGCTTTGGGGCCCATAAGACGGAAATCCGCGCCGCATGCTAGCACAAGTGAGGCCTTGTTCATCACAGTTATATGGGAGAGGTCAGTATAAGCTAAGACCACTTGGTCCACATCGTATTTTTTGATGAGATTAGGTAGCTCTTCTTCAGGATATATTTTTATGCCTTTAGGGTAGAGGGGCCCAGCAAGTTCCGGAGGGTACACCCTGTTCTCTATTTTGGGTATTTGAGCCGCCGTGAAGGCAACAACCTCATATTGATCGTTTTGTCTAAAGAAAACGTTAAAATTGTGGAAATCCCTTCCCGCCGCACCCATGATTATCACTCTGATTCTCAAGCCACAGCCTCCTGCAAATATGGCAAGTCTCTTAATTATTGAGACTTATACTGCACACTTTTTTATAAGAGTAATTCATGCAAAACTATTAAAATAAACGAGTATTACCTCTCAACATGCAGGTCGAATATTATTTTTGAAGATGGATATAAAATCTAAAAACCGCGCCTTAATGGAACATTGCCCGATTTTTAAAATAGAGAAGTGAATAAAGCCGAAAAATAGTTTTAGGCTAACAGTACCAGGAAACTGGCTAGAAAAGTAGTTATTTGTGTATTGGGGGATTAGTTGGAGAGTGAGCGTAGTATTTTTTCTTGTATTTTTTCGAATATTGCTTCATTGTAGTCTAGCCTTTCTACTTTTACTCTTGCTCTTTGGGAGATTAGGAGGAGGTAAATTTTGTGCATTGTTTCGCGGTCGTATACTAGGAGTGAGAAGCTGAGCCCGTTTAGTCCGGGTTCGCCTTTAACGCCTTCTCTGAGGAGTTTGTTGTCGTTTTCGTAATCGTTGATTATTTTTCCCACGTTTTTTGGTTCGGATATTCTGCCGTTGAAGGAGTAGTTTACTCGGTACACGCCGTTTTCTTTTATGTTTTGGAGTATGATCTCGTGTGGTTTTACCAGTAATTGGTCTGTTTCCCCTGAAAATTCGATTTGGCTGGATGGTTTTTCAGCAGACGAGATCATTTTGGTTACCCATTTTTGGATAGGTCTCCGAGAAATATAAACACCTTTGCATGTGCCGTTTCCAGTGTTTCCAGTGTTTCCAGTGAAAAACTTCAAAAACATACTCTTAGTAAATTCTTAACAGGAAAAAAACAATAATGATTAATAAGTTTAATAGGGAAACATTAAAAGAGGGTTTTTGGGTGCGAGACTAATGGATGCCAAAAAAATAAGTTTACTGGAAGAAATCTTCAACGAAAAATTTGAATCCTCCAATTTTAATGCTTTTCTTCTTGACGAATCAGGGAATATAGTTGTGAGTAAATTGAGAAAAGGGAGAGAGGAATTCAGTGAGGATGCGATGAATTTACTGGAAAACCGTAAATGCATTTCCGACTGCTTCAAACAGGGGGAGGTTGAAGACTTTATACTCCGCACCAAGGAAGGATACATTGTCGCGGTCACTGTGCACTCCCACATTCTCGCAGTTTCTGGAGTGACAGAAGAGGATATGGGAGAAATCCTGAAAAGAGTAAAAGCAGTAGCCAAAACAATCGAGAACAAAGCTTTTTCCAATAAAAAATAATAAAAAAATTTAGATTCCCTCTTCCAATTAAAATATCCCCTCAAAAATCCCACTTCCACATCGCAGTCAAGAAACATAGTTATCATTAATAATTGGAGCATAAGCCCATTTTGAGACTAGGCTAGGTTCAAATTCTGTAAGGATTTTCGTGACTCCTTTTTTGTGCTCCTTACAACCAACTCTAAAGCTTCGTCATCGATTAGAACATTTCTAAACAATTATGGCCGAAAAGAAATTAGTAAGAATTATTTTAGGAAGGGAAAATTTGAAAAATTACCAAAAAAAGGGGAGAAGGTGAATGTGTTTGAAGGGTTGTCGTTTTAAGGCATGGAATCTATGTCTTCTAGAATTTGTAGGCATAGTTTTAGGGCTTTTTGCAGATTTTTCTCATCTATGTTTTCGGGGATGTCCTCGGGAATGTGCCATAGTGTAAATAGCTCGTTTTCGTCCATACCCATGATGGTAACTGACTTGAAGCCCTGTCTGGCAATGGGGGTGGCGTCAGTATTTCCATATTTGAGTTCAATGGGTTTTACTTTTACATTACATTTCTTTCCAGCCTTAACAACTATATCTGCCAGTTCCTTTGAGAGGTTTCCCGATACGGAAATCTCCCTAGTTACTACTCCGAAGTTGCCCTGACCCACGGTTTCCATGTTGAAAACGTAGGCGTCTTTAAGCTCTTCTCCGTGCCTTTGAGCAAAAACTTTGCTTCCCAGGGTTGCAGGCTCCTCTGTTCCGAAAGAAACAAGCCAAACCTCTGTATTTCTAGGCGGCTTTTTTGAAACATTTTCAGCTATGCCCAGAATCACGGCAACCGCTGACAGGTTGTCATTAGCACCCATTACGGGCCGCTTCGTAACCATGTTAAATGTGAAGTAGGCTCCGGATAACAGACTAATTAGTCCCACCATTATTGCAGGTATGTCAATGGGTAGATAGAATTTTATCAGGTTAGCAAAGGTGAAAAGCCCTAGACTAATTGTGAGTGAGTTTAATCCAGTGAAGAGATCCAAATAGATCCAAACGCTTTTCACCGCCGCCAGGACTGCGAAGAGGATGGCGGAGTAGACTGGAATGTTCTGCAGTATGTGCAGTCTTTTCTTCTGCTTTGCAAAGAGAGGCATGTAGAAGGCGGAATCGTGGTGGCCCGAAAAAATCACTTTCCTCTTAGCCTTATGTACAGGTTTAATTATTGCTATCACGTTCTCCGAGGTGGCGGATTTAAAGAGCGGATCAATTATTTCTTTTCCCCGCATTCGGGTTAGAAACAGAATTAGAATTGTAACTACTATGACTAGAGTAGTTAACGCGGGGATTATAAAATAGAGAATAAATGCTATGAGTATACAGGAAAACTCGAAAAGGATGAGGCCCTGCAGAACGCCGGGGTGACACTTAAATTCTTCCACCATAACCTTGTCACTCAAAGGCTTTAATTTCTTCTTCAGATAATCTGCTGCTTTAGCCTCCTCTGGGCTACCCGCTATCCTCGGACCTATTGTTTTACAAATCTCAAAGATGTAATCCACAAGTTTCCCAGTCAAAAGTTCACCTCCACCTTGTCCAAAAAAAGTTAACCTCCTTAACTAATTGGTTATGTAAGTTTCTGCAATCTGTATGATAAAACTTTCTGTCCAAAATTTTAATCACTTAAGGCTTGCTTACCCAATAAACGTGAATTTGCTCACTCTGCCACTTATTTTTGGCTTTCAAAAACGGGAAGGAGAGCCTTGTAAGTTCTAATTTTTGGGTGGGCAGAACAAAGCCACCCGCTCAATTGGCCAAAACAACTAGAAAAACAGTAGGAGAATGATTCTCTAATTTTCCCAAAGGTTCACCAATTTTCATTTAGAAAGTTAATTTATTCAGTAAATTTGGGTTTTCTTTTTGGCGGTCTAACTAGGTATCCCACCCTTTCAGCTAGTCTTACGTGGGTGAGCAGCATTGACTCCTTCGCCCTGCTGGCAAACAATAAGTTGGGGGTATCATCTGTGATGGACATTCTTACAAAATCGTCGCCCAGTTTATTTATCATTTTTACAAATTCTTCATCTTTGACCAGCCTCTCAACCCTCTCCACGTCGGAAGCCTTCACAATGAATTTATCTCTCAATTGGGGGGCGTCAACTTCTTTTAGTTCCTTTAGAATTAGGTTGTCTTCCTTTGTGATCTCCTTACTTGTGGGGTTAATTATTTCGAGGTGGAATCTGGGTTTAGCTTCAAGATTAGCCTGTGTGAAGAGCATGTCGTAGTGGGGACGAAATTTTGAGATTATGTGGTGAATAAGGTTCTCCCTGTTCAGTAGGAATAGAACCACCTCCCATTTTTTAAGGGGAATGTTTCTTTTGGTTTCACAGTAAAGTCTGAAACCGCTGGTTCTAAAGATTTGTTGTTTACTCTTTTCACACTTGGGGCTGAGCTCGGCTTTTAGAATGGTTCCAAACCTGCTTATGAGTATCCTGTTGTATTTGGAGCCCCACACATAAACCGCTACGAAAACGGCCATGATGCCCATAACGACAAACATTCCAATTGTTCCAAAAAGTTCAACTGGATCCACGAATTCAAACACCTAGGCCACCTCTCACACATCTTAATCCAAACCCCCTTAAAAACTCTTACTAAATACAAAAAAAGAAGTTGCGATTTTTAAAAGCTTAAATATAAGTAGGCAATATGCATTTTAGAACTATTCAGAATTCCTTGAAGGGTTTGAAATGAGTGAAAAGCAGGAAATATACAGTTTCTTCAAGAGGGACTCCTGTACCGAATGTGGCGACTGCCTTGTGAAGTGTCCGGTAATGCAGCTTTCTCCACCAGAAGCCAAAAAGGAAATTCGGAGATTGATTAACTCTGAAAAAACAAAATATGTGCTCGCCAAGTGTACTACCTGTTTCTCCTGCAACATTTATTGTCCACAGAAAGCAGACCCCTACGAGTTAATATTGATGAGGTGGTTTGATAGATACAGGAAAAATGGTCTAGGTCAAACAATGAAACTCCTATCACCCAACCACCCACGAAACCTCTGGTCAGCTCTCTGGAAGAAGTTCCCCGAAGACGAGAGAGAAAAGATTCAGTCCTGGGCCAACCCCCAGAAATCCGACTTGGTAATAATTGGGGGAGGCATGACCAGCCTTGTTCCCTACATTACACAATCCAAAATCTTGGAAAACGCCACCTTTGTAGGCACCGGTGATTTCTGGACCAGCGGAGGCCTTTACTATCAGCTGGGACTGTTTGATGTAGTGGAGCAGGCAGGAAGAAGGGTGGAAAAGCAACTGGGAAAATTGGGCGCAAAAAAGGTAATTCCCTTCTACGTTGGCGAATACGTTATGCTCAAAAGAATATTGCCTCAAAAATTTGGCATAAAGTTCAATTTCCAAGTCCAGCCCTTTGAAGAGTGGCTACTGGAAAAAATCAAGAAGGGAGAAGTGAAACTAAAGTCGAAAGTTAAAATGAAGGTCACCCTCCACGATTCCTGCTGGTCCAAGGCCGCGGGAGAAGAATTCTTTGAAACAGTCAGAAATTTGCTGAATACCACAGGTGTAGAATTGGTTGAGATGAAGCACCATAAGGAAAACGCCCTATGCTGTGGCTTCGGAGCCGGCGCCGGCCGCTACAGTATGCTAGACATAATAAGCTATGCGGGTAAAAGATTTAAAGAGGCGGAAGAAACGGGTGCCGATGCCCTAGTTGTTCACTGCGCGGGATGCCTGTGGATAATGTCAGTGGCAAAAGAACTCTTAGGAGTTAAGATGCCCATATACCACATTTTCGAAATAGTCCAGTTGGCGGCGGGAGAACAGCCACTACATAGACATAGTGAGAGGGCGTGGGACATAATTGGAACAGTTTTGGCTCACCCCATAGCGAATATAGTTAGAACCGGGAAAAAATATTGGATTGCGCCCTTCCCACCCGAAATAGAGACCAGAACTGAACAGTTGGAGGACAAACCTCTGCTCTCTAAACTAATAAATCCACTCCTGAAACGGAATTCTGTCAAAAAATTAATCTCCAAAACATTTAGAATAATACTCTCACTGAGATAGGTTGTGTAATGTTTTAACACATAAAAGTAAAATCAATTAGGAGACTAAAAAATGGTGTCTGAGCAGAATCAGTACCGCTTCTTCAAAGAGGAAGCGTGTACACGCTGTGGAGAATGTTTCTCGCGCTGCCCTGTTATGAAGCTTCCTTTAGAGGAGGCCAAGAGGGAAATTCAGAGACTAATTGATGGTGAAAAGACGAAACAGGTCTTGGAAAAATGTGAATCTTGTTTTGCATGCAACTACTTCTGCCCCAATGGCTGTTTCCCTACCGAGCTGGTTTTGCAAAGGTGGTACGAGGAATATAAGGCAAAGGGGCTACCTGAGAGGGCTCGTTGGTTCATTGCCCATGGGAAACCTAACTTCAGAACCTATGCACTTGATAGGCTACCTGAAGATGAGAAAAAAACCGTGGAATCTTGGTCTAAATTTAAGAAAAATGAAACCATACTCTACCCGGGATGTAACGTCATCACTATTCCTTCGCTTACCTACACTAGTCTCTTGAAGGAATACACCATTATGGGTTCTCTGGATCTGTGCTGTGGGGAAACCTACTATCGTACGGGAATGTTTGACCAAGCCAAGCAGGCCGGTTTGAGGCTTGAGAAATGGTTCAAACGGATAGGGGCAAAAAAAGTGGTTATGCTGTGTACTGCGGGGTGCAACATGTTCACCAACGTTTTACCCAAAAGATTTGGCATAAAATTCGACTTTGAAGTGGTACCCTTCTACAGAATACTCCTTGAGAGACTCGAAAAAGGGGAAATTAGGGTGAAGGAGAAGCTCAACAAAACTGTAACCCTTCAAGACTCCTGCTACGGACGGGCATTTGGCGATGAGTACCTCGATATACCCAGAAGAATATTGGAAATCATAGGGGCGAAAGTGGTGGAGATGGAATGCACCCGGGACTGTGCTCTCTGCTGTGGAATAAGCGGAGGGTTCAGTTTTCCAAGAAGCTATCACCCTTGGACTTTGACTATGGCAACAATAAGGAGACTGAGGCAGGCCGCGAAAACCCATGCCGACATTCTAGGTGTCTACTGTGCGGGTTGTCTCCAGATGCTCTCGGTGGGGAAAAAGGTTTGGCCAATTAGAATGCCCATCTATCACCTGCTGGAACTGGTGCAGATGGCTATAGGTGAAAAACCGGAACATCGATGCTCACAGAGGGCCAGCACTATATTTAAGGGAGTGATTCTACATCAGTTTCCCAAAACACTATCACGGAAAAGATTCTGGGTAGAAGAAATAAAACCCGAATTTTAAACTAAAAACTGGAAGAGCAGTAATGCCCAATCGAGATACACGGAAATCAACAAGTGGTTTAGGGTGGTTTAAATCCTTTTTATGTCATTTTCCTATGGCGCATACTTTGACGCAGACTCCGCAGATTAATTCGCTTGTATCTAACTTTTTTCCCACTTTTTTCATGTGGCTTATACATTTTTTCTTGTCGGTAAGCCCGGTTTCTAGTGCGTTCACCGGGCAATTTTTGACGCATAGGTCGCATTCTTTACAGAAATTTTCGGGGATAGGTGGGTCGCCAGTTAGGGGGGCGTTGGTTACTATGGATGTGAGGCGTACTCTTGGTCCATAATCTTTGGTGATTAGAAGGTTGTTTCTGCCTAGGCAGCCGATTCCTGCAAGAACAGCTGCGTGGCGGTGGGAGAGGTCTCCCCTATTCTCTTTAGTGTTGTAGGGGGAGGAGGCGGGAATTGCCACGGCTTCGTATCCTTCACTTTCCAAAAAGCGGGCCACCTTGGTTGAGATTGTGTTTAATTCTTGGTTCAATACAGAATAGTTTAAAAGGTACTCTCTGCTGGGAGCGCTTCTTACTGCGCCCTTTAGGAGGGGGATTGCTAGAACCACCACACTTTTAGCATCTTTTAGAATGTCTTTTGGCCTTTGACCCTCGGGAGCTTCCTTGAAACTGTCTGCTTTCGCTACCCCCACAATTTTAGCTCCCAAATCTTGGGCTAACCTTTTCACCCTAATAGTTAACTCGCTATTTTCACTCATTTTCATTGCACGACCAGACAAGTTTATGAAATGAGCCTATGGTTATGGCTACCACATAATTTAAATCGACAGATTCTAAATACAGATCTAAGAAGTTTTTGTTCACACATATTTATTTCTAAAGTGAATCTATGTGTTTAATAGTCCATTGGAGGGAGCAAGCATTGAGTATTGTTAAAGTTTCTTGTGTACAGTTTGCTTATAAGCCTATTAGTAGATTTGGGGATTTTGAATCCAATGTGGAGAATCTTCTGAACCAAGCGAGGGGCTCCGACTTTGTTGTTTTTCCCGAAACCTTCACCATGGAGCTCCAGTACCTTATTCCAAATCACGATATAACCAGAATACACGAATTCACTGAACAATACTTGGAACTATTCACCCAGCTATCCAGAGAGAGAAAACAATACATTGTGGCAGGTTCACACAACACAAAGAAAAACGATAAACAATACAACACCAGCTACATGTTCTGCCCAGACGGACAAATATTTGAACACAGCAAAACCCACCTATTCCCCCTGGAACCCTTCCTAGGAGTATCCCCAGGCAACACCATCGAAGTTTTCCAAACAAAAAAGGCAAAAGTGGGTCTAGCCATATGTTACGAGATTGAGTTTCCAGAGGTGGTACGCATCCTCACACTAAAAGGGGCGGAGATCGTTTTTTGCCCCTCCTACACCATAGGCGAGCATGGTTTTTGGAGGGTTAGACACTGCTGCCAAGCAAGAGCCATAGAAAACCAAATCTACGTGGCCCACTCCTGCATGGTTGGAACACCCCCGATTCCAGAGATGGCTGGCTGGGGAAGATCCTCAATACTGAGCCCCTGCGAAGACCCATGGCCCCCAAATGGCGTTATAGCCGAAGCCAAAACCAACACAGAAATGGTTATACATGGAGAACTAGACCTTGAACTGCTACATAAAAAGAGGGAAAGCGGCTCAGCACCAACCCTTAAGGATCGTAGACCAGAACTCTACAAAAACTAGTTTCGCCGCAGCCCCTCAGTTAGCTTCTCATTCAGATTCAACCTTTATAGATATTGCCTAGCCCATCTACAAGTCAACTAGCAACTTCTCTCGCTTCAGACCTGTTAGAAGCTACAAACATTAGCTAAATTAAAACAACATTTTTTATTATGTCATTAAAGACAAATCTATACTCTTTATTTTGATTATCTCCTCAACTTTGTTTATCAAAAAATGAAGGACTCAATGGTTCATTTTGTGAATATTCTATCTTGAGAAAATGATGCTTATATTTGTGGCTATCACAAAAATTTTTTTATGTAAGAATTGTGGTGTGAGGTCTAAATGCAGGCTAATGGTGCCCGTTATCCAAATAGAGACTTTTTCGCTTTTTATCTAGGAGTGGGATTGCAAGATTGCTTATTTGGGTCGGGGAGAAAGATTGAATGTGAAAATTTAGTCCATGAATTTGCCTGTTAGCCAATTTACTCTTTTTTTGCAGTAGGGGCAGGTGTCCATTCCAGGCTCGACCATGACGGTGCTTCCACAGGCGGGGCACAGCATTTCGACTTTTTCGCTTATGATGAATCCTGGTGGGGTCTTTTTTAGTTCTGCTTCTATTTTTTGTTTTTTGGCCTCTTCCCGCTCCTTCATCATTTGGGATACCTTTGCCGAAATTGAAACGCCGCCCTTCTCTTTAACCTCTCCTTTTGCAGTGGGAGTAGCTTTGGAGACGGTTTTAGTTTTGGATTTGGCTCCTGGTTCGGGCGGGTTTAGCACGTCCCAAATTTTTTTGGCCAGTGATTTTTCCTTTACTACGCCAGTTACTTCTGTTTCTATGCCCACATCGTAGGATGGGGGGATTTCTTCTTCGTCTAGTTGTGCTCTTTCAGCTACTGTTAGGGGTATGGGCTTTAAGTCCATTTGTTTGTAGCTTTTGATTAGTCTTATTAGTCTAGTCATATCCTCGGTGTCCATGCCCTTAATGGCTATGTGGTCTGATTTGAAAACCGACCATTTGCTCTCCTTGGGATATTTTATCTCTAACTGTTTTTCCATTAGTCCCCCTATTGATACATCGTCTATGTTTTCAAAGAAGATGCTGAATCCTCCGAATATCTCTTCTTCTGGTGAGGCACGCATTATTTGGGCTAGGGTTCCCTTATCTCCATAGAATATGATACGCATATTTGTCAGGTATAGGTCGCCTGTGTTGGTCTGGAGGTTTAAGTCTTCGGCTTCCCCAACAGTTACACCGCGCACCACGTGTATCAGTTTTTCTCCTTTGAGAAGAAGCGGAGGAGTCTTCCCATGAATCCTTATCATATTTATTACCCTTTCTAATTTTCTGGTAAATACAATTTTTCTAAATTAATGATTAGCATACCTAAATATAAAAATAAGGTTTAGGGCACAGTTAGATTTATATTTACCCAGGGGCTCGGTCTGCCCTGCTCCCTTTTAAGTATTCTAAAACTGGGGGGACTGTCTCGAGTTTCAATCACTGTGGAAAAAGTATCCATGATAAAGTCACGAATTTCCTTTTCTACCAATTCTGATTCAAAAATGGATATGGTTAACAAATTGCGGATTCTTACCCTACTAAGTCTCTCCTCACATTCAAGAATCTTCTTTGGGAACAAAGCCTCCTCCTTCATATATCTCAGGATAGAGTCTCTAATAACTAGGAGGCCCTCGTAGCCCTCTTTTCTGGACTCCTCCAGCATCTCTTTAAATTTGCTTATTAGCAGGTAATCCTCTGTAAGGTCTTTATAAACTTCCGCAATATCACCAATAATGCAGGATTCTACACCAATTTTCTCAACCATTTTTCTAACAGTGTTGAGTCTGGCACCTTTGCTCGTGGTATAATAGTAGGCCTTTATGTTCCTTTTACTGGCCGCCACAACTATGTGTATAGCCAAATAAGTTGTAGTTCTCGGTTCACCTATGACCGCTACGTGGTCTGCAAACTGTAAACCCCCAGCCAAGTGTAGGTCTAGGTCGGTTACTCCACTGGAAAGCTTGTTGGGAATGGATCTGGCCACATCCGCAAGTTTATCGCAAGTGGTGATCATCAACTCCTCAGTAATTGGCTCGCACCATACCCCCTTACAGATAGGCACCGAGTAGTCTAAAGCACACCGCGTAAGTTTACCTTCTTCCACCATCAAGTAACGGCAAGGCTTCTCGTAGGAAAAGCCCAAGCAACTGACCAGTATTTCGGCGATGGATCTCAGCAACAAGGGTATTCTCCTCAACAGTTATTGTCTACGCCGGTGCCTAATTGGAACATCCAACTTCGTCCATCTTTATATTTAAATCTCATCATCCCCGCGTTTTCCGAATAGTTAAACTCGCTGGGTTAACTGTTCTTGTAATCTAATTTTAGGTTCTTAAATACTTCTCAATGAAAAAAATATTTTTCACTTTAAAAAATTTATCTTATTATGTTTTGCTAAAAAAGAGGTCAAGTAATAAAAAAATTTATTTGAAAAACTTGAAAAAAAAACACTTTTTTTAAAAAAATTTAGAGATTCTAAAAAGCATGATTCAATTCCTAATTTTTACATGTAGAGCTGTACAATAAGCACCCTTTTTTTAGGTGAAAAGTTTTCTCATTGCTTAGAATTGTGATTTTATCTTATAGTTATTCTGGTAGGGGAAAGCCGAACTCCTCCATGTGGTTGAATCCGATTTTAAAATTAGCCAAAAGTTTTCTTATTTCTTCCTCAACTTCGCCAGCTTTTCTTATGGAGTCAAAGCTCTCCACGTGGTCTCCTATTTCCATTATACAATCTGACACTGCATCAATCTCCTCCCCTATCCTCCGTTTAATTTCATCACACAGGCGAATCATTCCTTCCACAATCGGCATGATCTCTTCCTGTCTTATTGCACCCTTTAAATCCTCTAAGGCCATGGAAAGTTTATCACATTTTTTCATTCTCTCTGCCAAAAATTTAACTCTATACTTCTCACACCACCACCTAAACTCGGTAGTACTCATTTTCTGGGCCTCAGAGGGGGAGAGGAAAACTGTCTGAGGCCCCAATTCCTCAACCTCGTAACGCCTCCACTCCAAAAAGGCCTTAACCACAAAGCCCCACAACTCCATAGTCACAGACAAAAAATGCCCTCCACGAACCAAATCATAGAATTTATTTTGGCATTTCGAACTCAATTATTTCATCGAGAAGAGCGTCTCTCTCCTCCGCAGGTAGAAACTCTAAACGCCTAATATTTAGGGGATCGATTTCCTCCCTTATTATTCTTATCTGTTCTTTGGTGGGAGGCTCTGTGGTGGGTGTGTCCTCGGGAATAATTAGTTCAAAGCCTGTTTTTTCCTGAATTTCCCTCCTTGTTACCCCGGGATGCAGAGAAATAACTTTCATACGCCTAGTCTTTTCGTCAAAACCCAGCACTGCAAGGTCAGTAATTATGTGGTAAGGTCCTTTTCCCGGGAATCCCATCTGTTCCCTTGTAGTTTTCCCGTCTAGGAAACCTACGCCACTCACAAAGTCAATTTTGGGGGTGAAACATCTCTTGTCGTGGCGAGGCACGTAGAGCAGAATCTTCTTGTAAGTGATTGAAACTTCTGGTATTCCAGCAGCCCCCGGAAGACGAACCTTGGGAGAGTACCAGTCGCCTATGCAGGTATTGTTGAAGTTTCCATACATATCTATTTGGGCCGGCCTGAAATACTCCACTGTTACTCTTCCAGAGGGCAGGTGCTCCATAGTCACTTCTCCGCTATGTTGAAAACGTATCGCCCAAGTACTAACATACTTCTCGAAATATAGTAGAGATACCGGGCGAGTTTCAAGGACGTAGGTGTTGCCCATATGAAACATGGGAGTACAGTGGGGGGCATGGGTTTTTTTGGCAAGCAGGTAAGCGTTGGTCACCAAGGGTGTAGCTATACCCTGCGCCATCACATCATAGTCTTTAATCTCCCTCGCCATACAAACAATAACCATCTCGTCCGTTGTAAAATCATTAGAATACATAGTCACTCACTCCTAGAGAAGAATTTTAGAAAGGGTTGAAGCCCCTATTCGGTCTAGATACTCTTCATGAGTTTTCGCTTGGTAAACGTAAGTGTTGAGATATTCTGAAAATCCATTATTCCGGGACATTTCCAAATATTTCCTGACGTGTTTTATGTCATAGGTGTAAAATGGGAAGCAAGATGTGGGGTGCGCTCCGAAGGGCGCACGGACTACAGCATCGACCATGAAGTGGGGAATATTCGCCCTACCCGGGGCGCGAATGATTTCCTCTGTTTCCACAATCTTCTCAGCGGAAATAATCACTTTCTTGCTGGCTTTGGCTAAGTCCTCATCCAACCAAACCGCACCATCAATGTGGGCATTACCCATTCTGTCTGCCATAGACACATGAATGATTGAAACATCTGGTTTTATGGGGGGTAGGGCTACAAGCCTCTCACCGGAAAGGGGGCAAGTGTATTCCTTAAGATCCTTTCTCACTTTCATAACATCGGTGCCTCTTATTCCCCTAGTTGGCAGGTGAGGCACTTGGAGTAGGGTAGCTTTTAGGCCCAAAACAATCGTGAGTTCTGTTTCCTCAACTATCTCGAGTTCCCCGTTTTCCGAAGCCTTGCGAAAATTAGGCGCCAAGCCAAAGAGTTCAAAGCCCACATAGCAACTTCTAATCTGCGAGGCACAGTGTGCACCTATAAGCATATCCGTAGGTAGCCCGGCTATAAATGTCAAAATTCCCAGATTCTTAATTCCTTGGCGTATAATCTCTCGAGTCAGAGCCATGGGGCGGCGGTAAAGGCTCATTCCTCCGATGCCCAGAAGATCACCGTCTTTAATTAAACTAGTCGCCTCGCTCAATGATACCAGTTTATCAGCCAACCTTTTTCCTCCTAAAAAACGGAAGGCAAATATGGTAGAAAACATCTGAATTCAAAAAGCTTAAAAGTTTTTTTGCAGGAACCCCAGGCGCAATGTAATATGTATGTTATTTAGGTAAACTACAAAGTTAGGTACTGCCAATGTATTTTTATGAAAGCTGAAGAAGTCATTCAAAACTTAAACCTAGAAAACCTGAAG
>JAHAWU010000012.1:0-33936 GCA_018383815.1 Candidatus Jordarchaeia archaeon
GGTGAGGCGGGGGTCGAGGAGTCCCACGAAGTCCGCCCTCTTCTGCATTTCTTCGTTGGGGCAGACGATTCTAAACCTGCTGGTTGGGGTTGACGCTTCCCCCAATCTTCTTTCGGGGGGTGCGTAGTCGACCTCGATGAGCACACAATTGTTTTTCAAAATCCACTTGGTTTAAGCTAAACAATCTAACCTTTAAAAACCCATCACTCTAAGCCCGAAAATGTCAATAATCGGGAGATAATATAATAGAAAGTGTATGTGGAAGTTACTGGTGATTATATGTACTTAGAGTGCGCGGTTTGTGAAAAGCGTATAGAGGACAATTCGATTCTATGCCCCGATTGTAAAGGTCCAATCCAGGTATATTATGACTATGATTCTATGCGGTTGAGCCGAGAAGATTTTCACGGCAGAACCATCTGGAGATACCGTGAACTACTTCCCTTCGAAAAGATTACCCGCCTCGTGACACTAAACGAGGGAAGCACACCATTACAGAGAAGCGACACCATAGGAGACGACCTAGCACTAGATCTATGGTTCAAGCTAGAGTCGCACAACCCCACAGGATCTTTTAAGGATCGCGGGAGCGCCGTGGAACTTACCAAGGCGCTGGAAAGGGAGGCGAAATCGATTGTATGTGCGAGCACGGGTAACATGGCTAGTTCGGTTTCCGCCTATTCTGCTAAGGCGGGGCTTAAATGTAAAATGGTTGTTCCTAAGAATGCGCCGGTGGCTAAGATTACTATGATGGAGCTTTACGGGGCTGAAGTAGAATTTGTGGATGGAGGGTTTGACGAAGCTGTGTCCACCGCAATGGAGTACGCTAAGGATCCCAGCGTACAGTTTGCGGGGGATTATTATTGGAGGAGGGAGGGCCAAAAAACCATTTCCTTTGAAATATGGGAGCAGTTGCCGAATGTGGATTGGGTTGTGGCTCCTGTGGGTTCTGGGGTGCTTCTCTCCGCTATTTATAAGGGATTTTGGGAATTAAAGAAATTGAAGCTTACTGATAGGATTCCTCGTCTAGTTGGCGTTCAAGCAGAGGGATGCAGCCCGGTGGCCTTAGCTTGGAAAGGGTACAAGCTCAGGAAGTGGGAGAAGGCACAAACCGTTGCGAGCGCAATTGAGGTTTTGAATGCCTTTGATGCTCCTCTTGCGCTTGAAGCAGCAAAAGAAAGTGGAGGCAAAATTATTTCGGTTTCTGATAAAGAAATCATGGAATCCCTTGTTGAACTAGCACGCAGGGAAGGGATTTTTGTAGAACCCGGCGCCGCAGCCTCAATAGCAGGGGTGTTGAAGAACTGGAAGACGTTTGATGGGAGGGTTGTATGCGTATTGACTGGCTATGGGCTTAACGATTTTCAAACGGTTAAGGATTACTTGGAAGGAAAACTCAAGTTCTAAACAGTAGTGTGGTGAAGGTTTCTGGAGCAGTTTTTGGAAGATCGAATTATTTTTTGGTGAAGTGGTCTAGGGTTAATTCTGCCTTTTTATTCTCTTCGGTTCTTGATTTTTTGGGAGGCTTTGTTTTCTGCTTTGTTTCTTCTTCTATCTGTTTAGCTTTTACCTCTGTGTCTTCCTTCGATTTTTCTTTTCTAATCTCTTGTTCAGAAGTTTTTTGGGCTTTTTGGGGTTCTTTGAACTGAACTATTGGAGGCCTTTTTTCTTTTATAACGGTCTTTTGTTGGATTTTTAATTCTACTTCTTTGCATTCTATACTACTTTTTATGCTGTATGGTTTAATATTTACTAACTCATCAGGTTTTACGTTTATATTCAATTTGTAGAGTGGCGGTAGTTCTGTGCGCTCTTTGATGGTTAGGGTTTCGTTTTCTTTTTCCAGAATTTTTTCTTCGAGGGCTAGGGTGAGAATTTTTTGGGCAGTTGAGGGCGGTAGATTTTTGTGTATACCCCAGTTGAAGGAGAGGTAGAAACACCAGTCCCTTGGGCTCAAATGTTCTTCGCCAGATAATTGAAAGGGGATCTGCGAGAGGAAGATTAAATCTCTTCTATCTATGGGCATCTTGTACGCATCCCACTAACCTTTATCATTTTAAAGAGTCCACGGATATTAATAACACTTATTCTAACTGTTAAAGGAAGGAACTTTTGTGAAGGGTACATACTTACAAGTACCGAAAATGTTTCCCTTTAATGTTTCTTGTCGGAAGATGCCACCATTAGGGCCATGGCATAAGCTGTGGACATGGTGGCTGCCTTATCCCCAATAAGTTGCCCCAAATCAATTATTTCTTTAAAACCCGCGGCTTCGGCGGCTCTGCGTGCCAAAAAATTTCTGCCCATTCCCGCAACAACCACCCTATCAATGGCTGGATTTTCAGCAGCAACTTGAAGTAGGCCTTCTTTAATTTGGTCTAATTGACACCGATAAATATACTGTGCAATCTCGTAAATCTCTTCCCTCCGAAGCATATCGGTGTCCGCACATACCACACGAGCCAAGCGTGCCAAACTATGTTCAACAGTTTTGCTTCTGCCATCCGCCGTTTCACAGGAATATTCCTCCTCGCTAATGTTGTTGAGAATCAAGTGTACATCAGCTGAGAGAGCAAATTTCTCAGAGGAAACCCTACACTCCCTACCCCAAACAGGAATGCGGCTCACAATGGCAGGTATAACAGTTCTAAGTGCACCAGTATAAACTAGTTCCCCCGAAATCAGTCTTTCAGTGTCAGTCTTTCCAACGGTTGAGGGTTTTCCACCCACAACAGGTATGATATCAGTAGTGGTGCTTCCCACATCCACCAGAAAACAATCCTTAACGTGACGACCAACCATGCAGGCCGAAGCAGCCCAATTAGCAGCAGCCACCCTTAAGGGATTCTTCCTAGCTTCACTCAGAGTAAGGAGGTTAGCTTCAACATCAACCACCCAAACGTTGGTCTCGGGAAAAGCTTGCTCCACGGATTCTAAAATGTGGTTTACGCCCTCACGTTTTGTTTGATAAGCATCAGAAAGTTCAGCTGTCATTGTCACGCCCACGGAATAGGGGTTTCTGCCTTTGCAAAGTTGGTCTCGGATTTGTACCAATAGTTGGGGTAATTCAGAGAGAGAGTGTTGCCAGACCGGGAAAAATACCGAGAGAGATTCGTAGTTCTCTACTTCACCCTTAGTATTTGTGTACAATGCCACGGCTTTGGTGTTTGCGCCCCCAATATCCCATCCCAGAAATAGCAACTCGAAGCCTCCTTGCGATTAACTCTTTATTATCCCCTCCTTTTTCGCCATTTCAATTAAACCGGTTGGCGCAGTTAATCCTCGCTCATCCATCATTTCTGTGACTCTTATTAAGATTCTACTCCAATTACTAATTGCTTCCTCACCGAATCTGCGTGTTTTTCTATCCTCCTCACTATCCGTGAGTTTGTCTAGGGACCATTTTAGTATGCTGACCAAGTCAAAACAGGCCTCCGCAACTCCAGAAGCCCTTCCCAAAAATGCGCGGGCGTCCTCTAAATCCTGAGAAAAAAGCGCCGCCGCAATAAAGGATTCTACAGTAGCGTTTAGGGCTTGACAAGCATGGGCGAAAGCCCTAATGGAAATGAGAAGACATTCTCTGCTATTTTTTGCCCCCAATATTTCCTGAATGTTCCCCGCACTGAGGTTACGCTGCACAATGCGTGCCTCAGTAAATTTCTGAAACGCCTCCTTATACTTTCCTTTCTCTAGGGCTTCCCCCGCTTCCTGAATGATCTTCATGAAGAGAGCGCTCCCCTTAGTGCTTAAATCCATATAAATGCCTCCCAACAAACTAGCCATAAGGAAACTTCTCTAACTCTTGCTGTTCTCGAACATGGTTTTTATTTTTTTCCAGTTAATTCTTCTACTATTTCTTTCTTCATTTTCTCCATATTTAGCATTGCAAGTTTCTCGTTTTTGGAATATGCTACCAGGATTGTATGTATTTTGTCACCCATAGGAAATGGCGGAGCCGCCACGTCCTCACGCTGTACAATCCTCCTAAATCTGCCCTCATCAATTTTCAAGTCTGGAAGGTATATCTTTTTGAAATACGCACACCCTTCCATGCTTATTTTTGAAGGCAGGGTTTTATTAACAATGGCTTCACTTATCATACTGGGGATGTTTTGTCTGAGAACTCTTCTCAACCCCAAATAAGAGGTTGTGAGACGGGGATTAACTTCCAGAATCGTCACCCCCTCCTCAGAAAGTTTAACATCCACACCCACATATCCTTGCAACCCATTTATGTTCTCAATCAGGGTTTTTGTGTCCTCAAAGGCCTGCTCTTTCAATTTATGCTTTAAAGGAACATACCCACCCTCATATTTAGACTCCTCACTAGGACCTTTAACCTTTACATATTGAAAGTTTAGAGATAGGGGAAAAGCTTTTTCTCCATTGGAGAGCAAGCTTACACTGGCATCTACGCCGGGAACAAATTCCTCCACCAGAAACAAATCACGATTACTTACCCTGCGAATCTTTTCCATAGCCTGCGGAATTTCATCTGCCCTACTCACAAGGCTTAACCCCTCGCTACCCGCACCATCCAAAACCTTAAACACAACAGGATAACCTACCCCCTGAACAGTTTTTTCAACACTCGCAGTAGAACTACTAGTTTTTGAGAGGCCGTGCTTCGGAACCTTTAATCCCAACTTTTCTGCAACACCCAGAAGCTTACTCTTATCAGTAGTTAATTCTATGGCAGGGGGAAGGGGGCCAAAAAGTTTAGCGCCAGCCTTAACCGCCTCAGAAGCTAAGGAGTACAAAATATTGTCTGTTTCGGGCGCTATTAAGAACGCGGCGTCAGCTTCACTCAGCAATTCTCGAAAGAAATCTAAATTCCAACTAGAAACAACCTCGACTCGATGCGTCCCTAAAGGGGGGGCAATCTTTGCGATTCGATGGTCAAGGGTTGTGTACACTTCAAAGCCCGCTTCTCTAAAGTCCTCAACAATGTAGCGAAGCATAGCATAGGCCTCACCTATCAAACCCGAGATCTCTCCCTCAACAAAACCTCCTCCAGAAAAAAACTCAAAAACCAGTAATTTCAACAGAACCACCACAACTTGTCCATCGAAAAACCTTAAAGAGAACTCCCATTAGTACTACTTAGCAGCGAAGTTTTTTAAATCCAGAGACTGATTCAAATTTAAATTATTTCCTCTATAACTTTTTCGTAAATTGGGCTGTTCAAAAATTTAACTCTTTTAGATATGGTGTTTTTTTATGCGGGTTATACCAGTAATGGATGTGTTGAAGGGAGAAGTTGTTCAGGCAATTAGGGGAGAACGACAGAAATATCAGCCAATAAAAACAGTTCTCTCAAACTCTTCAAAACCCCTAGATGTAGCCTTGGCCTTCCAAGAGATTTATGGTTTCGATGAGCTTTACGTAGCGGATTTGGACGCCATACAGGGATTAGGCTCAAACATTGAAGTAATCAAACAAGTTTCTAGTAGAACCGACTTGAAACTAATTGTGGATGCGGGAACAAACAATCCCAAGGATGTCAAGCGAATTTTGGAAGCCGGTGCACAAAAAGTTATTGTAGCCACAGAAACACTAGAATCAGCCAAACAGTTAGAAGAATGCGTAAAGGCAGTGGGAAAACAAAAAATCGTGGGAAGCCTAGACTACAAGAAGGGAAAAATTCTCACAAAATCGGAAGAATTAACAAAATTAAATCCGGTTGAGGCAGCAGAAATATTCGAGAGGAAAGGTGTCAGCGAAATTATTTTCTTGGAGCTCTCAAAGGTAGGAACCCTCCAAGGAGCAGAAAGGGAAACCCTAAAAGAATTAATTGAAACAGTCAGCATACCTGTCTTAACTGGAGGAGGAATAGAAAGCATACAAGAAGTGGTCGACTTGCAAAAAATAGGAGTAGCAGGTGTTCTCATTGCCACAGCACTTCACAAGGGAAAAATTCGCCCTGAAGACCTACAAAAAATAACCTAAAAATGGAAAAATTCGAAAATCCAAAAAGGAATGTCTCTATTATACTCAAAGCTTCAAGCAACAGGTAGCAAGTTTTGCCGAGCCAAAATCTTGTTTTGTGACTTGGCGATATTCTTATTAAAATGTGTACAATTTATATAATTGGTGTACAAAATGGGCGAGAAGACCATGTCTGCAAGGTTCGATTCCGAACTATATGAGGAAATTCTAGAATATGCCCGAGAAAAGGGCATACCCAAGACGAGGGCTCTTCGGGAATTGGCAAAAGAGGGGGTGCTGAGGTGGAGACTAACAAAGGCTTTAGCCCTCTATAAGGATGGGAAAGTAACCATTTGGAAGGCTTCGCGAATAGCAGGAATTCCCCTCTCAAAAATGGTTGAGATTGCTGCGTCCGAAAGGATACCCATTCACGTCTCAGAAGAGGATTTGGAAAGGGACTTCAAAGCCGTGTTCGGTGAAACCTTTTGAATGTGGTACTCAACGCAAGTCCCCTTATTTATCTTGGAAAAAAGAGGAGGATTGATATTCTGAGAATTATTTTCGAAAAGAGTATTATCCCCCCAGAAGTTGAGGAAGAAATAATGAAAATCGCTGATAGCCCCGAAGCTATACAGTTACAAGAAGCCATCAAAGAGGGGTGGATAACGGTGGAAGGGGCTTCAGAAGACCAGTCGGCGCAGATTGTAATGTTGTTTCCTGAGTTAGATAAGGGGGAAGCTGCAACCATAGCATTGGCAGTTGAGCAGCGGACAGAGGGTGTTGTGATAGATGATAGTGAAGCGAGGGTGGCAGCAGAATATTTTAAGCTGAAGGTTTATGGAACTCTATTCATCATTCTAGAAGCTTTTAAACGCAGAATTTTGAAATCTAAAACCGAAGTGAGGAGCATGGTGGATAACATGCTGAAAAGAGGTTTTTATCTCTCCACAGAAGTCTACGCAAGATTTCTAAACCTCCTAGACAAAGTTAGATGAATCTAAGGCTATATGTGGTCTGTATATGTTGGTCTCCTAAACTTAAAGAAAGTTATTTTAAAGGGTCATGATAACTATAATGACATGGTTGAGTGTTTGTTTTGTAAAATATTCAGAGGAGAAGTAGAATCCAAAAGGGTCTACGAGGATGAAAACAATATAGCTATCCTTGACATCAATCCTCGAATGCATGAATGCCAAGTGCTGGTTATTCCCAGAACGCATGTTAAGCAATTCTACGAGTTAAGCGACGAAGAGAACGCCAGCCTTTTCAAAGCCGTCAAAGAAGTAGCTATAATGATTAACAAAGCTTACAATCCAGATTTCGTTTCGCTTTTTAGTCGAGGGATGGGTGTTCCTCATGCCCATATAATTGTGAGTCCCGCTTGGCGAAATGACATTATACTGACCGGATTTATGCTGAACCGTATGAACATATTTTTCAACGCAGGAGTCTCACCTCAGGCGCTTGACAATATAGCTGAAAAATTGAAGAATGCCAAGAACACGTAGGAGAAGGGATTTGCTATTCAAATCTGGCGGTCTAAAAAATTGAGGAAATACGAGCCTTTTAGACCTGCTTTGAACTTTTTTAAATCATGGAGTATCCTCCACTGACACTAATGGTTTGGCCTGTTATCCAGCTTGAGACATCTGATACCAGGAAGGCTACCGCGTTTGCTATGTCTGTGGGCTCCCCCAATCTTCGAATTGCGTAAGCCTTCAACATATTCTTAACTATGTCGGGGTTAGAGATTAGCGGTTCAACAAGTGGTGTTTTCGTTGTTCCAGGGGATACTACGTTAACGTTTATCATGTATCGCCCCAACTCTTTGGCTAGGGCTTTGGAGAACCCTATTATGAAGGCTTTAGCACCGGAGTAGACTGCAAAGTAGGGCTCACCTACTCTGCCGGCATCTGAAGCTATGCTCACTATTTTTCCATACTTTCTCTCAATCATGTGTTTAATTACTGCCTTGCAACAGTTAAGAACTCCATAAATATTCACTTTTATGTCAGGCTCCCAACTTTTCCTATCCAAGTCTGCGAAGAGGCCAAAAGCTCCCACTCCAGCGTTGTTAACCAGAATGTCGATTTTCCCGAATTCCTTCAAAGTGTTCTCAACCATGCTGTTAACCGCTTCCCAACTGGTAATGTCCACCTTCGCTTCCAGAGCTTTTACCCCTAGGGATCTTACCTCGCTTGCTACATTCTTTATTTTTCCTTCGTCGATATCATTTATTACAATATTAGCTCCTTCTCCAGCGAGAGTCAATGCAATCTGCCTTCCTATTCCACTTCCAGAGCCGGTAACTATTGCCACTTTTCCCTTTAAACCCAAATCCAAAATCATCACATCCAAAACCGAGCTAAATCACAATAGGGATTCCTTTGAATATATTAAACTATTGTCATGATTAGCGGCTTTTTCCTCATTTAGTGACAGCCCCTCAGATCGTTTAAGCTTTTAATGATTTCCTCAGCTTCTTGAACTATTCTCTCAACTAGAACTTTGACAGGCAATATTTCATCTATTAGACCCGCCACTTGACCTGCTGCCATAAATCCCTTTTCTATATTTCCCTCAATGGTGTTCTTTACACCCTCCCAGGCATAGTTGGAGGTGTCCACACCTTTACTCATCAATTCTTGGAGTTTAAGCGAGAATTCGGTTTTTAACTGTCTGCAGGGCCCATAAGGCATAATAGTTATCAAAGTATCTTTCTCCGAAGCCTTAAGAATCCTCTCCTTATAGTCTCGGTGAAACTCACATTCCTCGGTGGCAATGAAACGAGTTCCCATTTGGATCCCCACCGCGCCCAAAGCAAGGGCAGCCACCAGTCCCGCTCCATCACACAGTCCTCCCGCTGCAATTACTGGAGTCTTCACTGCCTTCACAACTCCTCTCACTAAAACCAGTGTAGTTATGGGGTATTCATAACTCACAACTCCCCCTCCCTCTGTCCCCGAGGCGATTATAAAGTCGACCCCCGCTTTTTGCGCAGTTTTGGCGTGTTGAACGGTGGGAACAATGTGCATACACAAAAGCCCTGCATCCTTAATGGATTTAATTAGCATAGCAGGGTCACCCGCTGACGTCACAATCACCTTCAACTTTCTACGAGTTTTAGGGTTGGATTCCAACTCTTCTTTTACTACTTCCATATAATCTCTTGCTATGGGAATAGCGTGCTTAAGTGTGGGAATGTTAACTGCAAAGGCAGCGTCTGAGATTGTCGAATCTGTTATTTCCCGTATGATTGCCCTTAGTCCTTCTTTGTGATCAATTTTTTCTTTTAGGAGACCCATTTTCTGAAAGGTGAATCCCGCGGTTGTGAGTGTGCCCAACCCACCCGCATTGGAAACAGCGGTCGCCAACTTAACAGTGGTGTATGGAGCCATAGCGCCCTGAATTATGGGATACTTGATTCCCAAAGAGTCACAAAGCTCAGTTTTCAGCAATTAGTCATACCTCCAGTACAACATAAGCCAAAGCTAACTTTTATAAGATTAATTGTTGTGTCGTCTCCAATGGTGATTCACTTGAAAATACTAGGATTAGTTGGTAGCTACCGCAAGCTGGGAAACACCGAGGTACTTGTTAGGGAAGCTTTAATGAGCGCAGCCGAAATGGGCGCAGAAGTAGAAATGCTCAGACTAACAGACCTTAACATTAAACCCTGCAAGGGCTGCATGGCCTGTGTCTTTAAAAAAGCAGATTGCAAAATAGAGGATGACGCCAAATTCTTCTTCTCAAAACTCTTTGAAGCCGACGGAATAATCCTAGGATCACCAATCTACATCTTTGGTCCGGTAGGCATAATAAAAATGATTCAAGACCGATTCCTACAAATCTCCACAAAAATAGACAAACTCAAAAACAAAGTTGGAGCCATAATCGCCATCGGGGGAGCTCCAGGAGCTGAAGGAACCATTATGCCCGGACTCGCCAGTTTCTTCAGCTTCCTCGGAATCCCGGTTGTGGATCAAATGCTAGTTTACTCCCATGGTCCAGGAGAGATTCTACTCCACGAGGACGCAGTGGAAAAGGCAAACCGGATAGGGAGAGAGCTCGTGGAAGCCCTTCAAGACGACCAGACTAAAACCAAGTACATGAAAGGAGCAGGTGCTTGTCCAATTTGTCACCAAAACTTTCTGGTATTGAAGGAAGGAGTCTTGGAGTGCGGTCTCTGCCACATCAAAGCAACCCCCAAAATAGAAGGAGGCAAGCTCATTCTGGAATTCGGCAAAACAGAATTGAAGAAGGGAGAGGAGATACAGGAAGCAATATCGGAACACATTGAAAATCTGTCAGAAACCGGAGTAAAGTATCTTAAACTCAAAGATGAGATCGACAAAAGAAAAGAAAAATACAGAAACTTCCCAGTTAAAGAGGTGAAACCTCCCTCTTAGGAGAAAATAGAGAGTTATTAGATGCGATTTGGAAGGACAACCTCTCCTTATTCTAACTTGAGTTTAAAGCTTTGACACTCCCCACGACTGAGGTCGGGGTATTCTTGGAAGCTTTTTAAGGCCTCCAATGGTTGTGCCACCACCCAGTTAACGCGCCCTCCATTAATAGACGGCACCTATTTTACACCAATATCTATTAATACATCAGCTTATTAAACTCTTTTTGGCGATTCATCCCTCACGACTAATAGGTCGGGGGATTTCTCGCCAACGCTTTGTAAACATCCTGGTACGAATGTGTTGTGGATGGGAAGAAACATTAGGAGAAGAAAATGTGGCAGGAAAGCCAGTTCCCCCACAGTACTTGCAACTCCCTTTAAATAAAGGATCCTCTGACTATGCGGCTCACGGTGCTTTACGCCTATCCAACCCAGACTAATCATGGCGATACCTAGAAGGGCTAATCCCAGCCAAACCAGTGAGATTACTGGAAGCCTGGGCGGAGTGACTCCTACAACACCATAGGCAATCCAGCAATTAATTTCAAACACAGTTCTCTGCAACGCAAAACCTAGGACAATGAGTATTCCTGAGACTACACTGAAGCCGGCACCCCTAACCAAAGGAAAAAGGGCATAAAAAGTTTTTAGTGCATTTTTAGTATTTGGAGCATGTTTGGAGACAATGATTCCCTGAAAAGGGGAATTAGGCTCCAATTGGAAAGAAGCTATATTAGGGCTCCTTTTGGCAAAAGGAGACATAAATGGGGAGACCCAAAACCACACGCAGAGGACAACTCGAAGCCCCAGTCCAAAGACGCCCTCCAGCGGCTTGCACCAAAAACTTTTTACGCCCAGGAAAAACACCCAAAACACCTTCACCTTTCAAAAAAGAACCATGAAGGTCACGTGCAATCAAAACACAAGAAACAATTAATAGCACCGCTAACAGAGCGGAGAACATTAAAATCATTGTGTTTTAAGGGTATGGAACTAGCATAGTTGATATTAAACCCAAGTAAGCTAAGTAGGTCGTCGAAGGATACTGAACTAAAAGTTGCCAGGAGAGTGCCAATGCATTATGGTAATTGTTGATGGCAAGTATAAAGTTCCAAAGAGGTATACATCATAGTATGCCTATGCCTCCCGCAAACGTGCCCAGTATTCCACCAATTAAACTAGAAACTTTTTTCTCCGACACTTTTCTAACCACCTTATGCCTGTACTCTTTTTATCGAGGAGTTAAGGACTAGTTGGATGTAACTGCAATTTCATCCAATCCATCCTCCAAAATGTGCCCCTTTTCTTAAACGGGCCACTAAAAACCCTTAGGTATAAGCATATCTAATTTTTACTTAAACTAATTTTAGAGGCAAACACAAAAAAGTGAAACCTATTTTTTGACGGTGATACAATTCTTCCCCCAAATTTCTGGTTCACAAATTATTCTCTTCCTATGGAGAGAAAAAAATGGAAATTTATTTATTTGTTGGAAGTGGGGCTGGGAAAATTCTTGTCCAGAGCACTGATACCACTAAGAGAATGCCGAAGCCCACTATTGAAAGTATGCTGGAGAATTCAAAACTGCTGAGAACCCCGCTAGTCATGCTGGCACCCATAGGATAAAACAAGGCAATTAACAGCTGATTCCAGAAAGAAGCTAATTGCATAGAATAAAGTACACTCACAAAAAGGTGTAGACCAAACACCACCCCGCCCATAATGCTCAGAACCCCTGCAACCGTGGCCAAATCCCTCCAGTCAACCAAATCCCTTACACGTAAGGTCGCAGCACCCAGTACAATTAGCACCACACCTAAAGCCGCCAGGCCTATCCAAGTGTACAGGAACTCAGGTATACGTATTGGTGTAAATATCTCTGTTAAACCCTGTATCCTCAAAAAATTATAAACAATTGTATTCTGGAATGTCACGCCAGCAAGTATTGTAACTCCGGCGATTAATACTCCAAGGAAGCTAAACGCCAAGTAAAGGGAACTTTCAATTCCCCTCTTGAGAATAACAGTAGCGCCGAAGGCCGAAAACTCGGACCGACCATAACTTCTAAAACCTAGACCAATCATAACAGCGAACACAACCAAGACCACAACAACTAAAATTGACACCACCGCAAGCCAGTTCACCGAATTAGGATAGGGCACCACCAAGCTGACGATTAGACCATTATAAACAGACAAGCCGAAAAGGGGGATAGGAAAACCCGCTACAAAGTTTACCAAGGCCGCATAGCTCATAAGATCCGACATAAAAACAATGACAGTCGTAATCCATACAAAACCCGCAATAGACACCCCGATTCCCAGCAAGCTCCCAATTATACCCTTAGTATTCCTTCTACTATGCATTTCCAACCCTCTTACCCTTCACAGTTAATAACTCTTCTCAGCCATAGGCAACTGCCACCAAAATCATCACATCATATTCCCTGTTTGGAGAGGTTGATGAGATGTTACACATCATCAAAACCAAACAAAATAGTAGAAAAAGGCACTCTAATACCATTGCTGGTTTCCATCTCATCCAACGCATCCTCCAAGAACGACCATGCTACAACTGCTATAACAACATCTTAAAATATTAGATGTATAACCCCTAATAAAAGCCTTATTACAGTGGCAAACCCCCTATTTGCCTCCTTCGTTATTCTTGTGTTTAAACTCATGAAAATATTCTCCAGCCCTTTTGACCCGCCCCGTCACTTTTGGAGTTAGACTCGGCAGGTCTTGTTAAATGTTTTGATGGAAGTTTTTAGCTTCAGGTTTTTGGAACACGTGTTCCAAATAACCTTTTCCGCAAGAACCATTCAACATTTCTAATTTACAAAGCGTTGGCGAGAAATCCCCCGACCTATTAGTCGTGAGGGATGAATCGCCAAAAAGAGTTTAATAAGCTGATGTATTAATAGATATTGGTGTAAAATAGGTGCCGTCTATTAATGGAGGGCGCGTTAACTGGGTGGTGGCACAACCATTGGAGGCCTTAAAAAGCTTCCAAGAATACCCCGACCTCAGTCGTGGGGAGTGTCAAAAGGAGTAATTATAGGATCAATACTTTCCCAAATCTTGTCCATAGTGGGATTCAGCCTCTTGATTGTAACCTCCATTCTCCGGATACGGGCTTTCTCAGCCCCCAGCAAACATTAGTGACATCTCCACTCCCAATTTTTTTTATCTTTTAGGCGGTTTAACTTGATTTTTGGTAGAGAGGTCGGGCTTATCATCAATTTTTTCTTTGTGTGAGGGGTATACTTGTTTTGTTTTACTTTTTTAGGTGGAGGGGTTTATTCTTGGAAGAATTCTTGTATCATTTTTTCTATGGTTATGAATGGGGAGTGAGAGCTTATGGATATGGTTCTTTGGGCCAGCCAGGATGCTAGTCGGCTTTGATTTGTGCGGTAGGTGTATCTGCCGTCGAGGAGTATTCCTATGGCGTAGTCGTTTTTGTGTCTCCAAACTCTGCCCAGTGATTGGTTTACTGCGTTGAATGCCTGGTCTAGGTACCATGTGGTACCCATCCCCTTTTGTTTCTTTTCGTAGTATTCTCTTTGCGCTTTTATTCGGGGGTCTTGAGTGTTGGGGTAGGGTATTCCGACGAGTATTGCGGCGCGTCCTGTTTCGTCTGGGAAGTTTAGTCCTTCGCTGAGTTTTCCTCTCACCACTGCGAATAGTACCGCTTTATTTTTGGAGGCTTCTTTGCAGTACATGTCTGCAAGAACTGGTCTGCTTCCCCTAGTTTCGAAGAATGCTGGGACCCTCAATTCGTCTAGTATCCCATTTTTCTCCCACATCTCAAGCATACTCTCCATAAGTTCATATGAGGGGAAGAAGACTATGGTTCCGTTTGGAATAACATTTATGAGTGCAGTTATGGTTTTTCCATAGTCGATTATGGTTTCTTTGTCCTCTCGAAGCTCATATTTTGTGGTTAGTGCTTTTTTGTTTAGTCCTCGACTTATGCTGAGAATTAAAATATTCTCTTCAGGTATTATTGTGGGATAACTCTGTAAGAAGGGGTTCTCCAGCCCCAATCTTTGGGCGGTTCCTTTTAGGGGGGAGAGGGTGCCGCTTGTTAGTATGACGGTTCTGGGATTTTCGCTTAAAATTTGTTCAAAGGCAATTTTGGGCTCTAAGCAGAGCCACTCCAGCTGGGGATTTTTCTTGTATCTTAGGTTCCATACTCCAACGTAGAACTTTTCGCTGGACTGGAGGAAGTTTTCAAAGAAGTGGTACACCCAGTAGGTTCTCAGCCTATCCAGTATAATAATTCTTCCACGTAGAGCTATTAACTCACGCTGAATGTTTAAAATAATGGGCCAACTGTCGAGGAAGTTCTTTATCCTCTCCCTAGTTAATCCGTGTTCATTCAATTCATTTAGAATGATTTCTCTGGTTAAAAGTTCCTCGTCTTTAAAATCTGCATGGTTGAAGAATCTGAGAAGGAAGGAAAGAAACATCTCAACATCTGAAGCCCATGGACGGCTGATTTCTTTTATTTCGTCTAGAGCCTGTTCAACTGTGAGGTGGGAGAGGGTGAAGGACACTGTGTCTTTTAGGAAATCTTCCATGTTGTGCGCTTCGTCCAAAACCACTATCTGGTTCTGATAATTGGAATCAATAAACAGGTAGTTGTAGGCGCCTATAACCACCTTGTAAATTTGGGCGAGCAACCTCGCAAGGTAGTAGGGGCACACCTTATGTTCCAAGCCGTATTGAAGAAGGCTCTCTACGCTAGCCAGAGTGGGAGCATCTTTGGGAATGATTGAGGGGATTTCAATTTCCCCCATCTCGAATTTACAGTAAAGATCCATTCCCGAGGGGAGACGCTCATTACTGGTCAGGTTGACCTCTGGCCGGGAGGAGGCGATTTCCACAAGGCTTCTATCATCCTCCAAGCTTCTAATCCGGGAAAGACAGGTTTCACTAGCATAAAAATAGTCATTGGAGCGTCTCAAATCCTCATCCAAGCAGAGCTGAACACGAGACCCCCTAACCACACCAGTTATATTGTGTCCCAGCTCGTTTATCTTTTCCAACTCGTAAGCGACTTGCCTCATCTGGGCATGGGTTCTGGAGTAGTAGAAAACGCGGTAAGGGGTGCCCACAGTGGCTGCAAGTATGGCAATGGTTTTACCAAAACCTGTGGGAGCCTCCAGAAAACCTACTCCCCCCTTCTCAACCAGCGATGCCACATCCCTCATATACATTTCCTGCTGGGGATAAGGAGTGTAGGGAAAATAGGTTTTTATCTGTTCACTTATGCTTTTAGCAGAGTCTTCCTTCAAGAATAACCCTCAAAACAAATCTCAGTAGAACAAGATATAAGAGTTACTATGACAAAATATACTACCTACATCTAAAAATAATTCCAGCCAATTGGGCTTGTATAGTTTAAGGGTGTCTGTTTTGGAAAAGGTTTGTGTGGCTCTTGGAGGAAACGCCATTCTCAGGTACAAGGATAGGGGCACTGCGGAGGAGCAGTTTGAGAATGTAAGAAAAACCGCTGAGTACCTAGTACGCATGATTGGGGATGGGTTCAAAATAATAATAACGCATGGAAACGGGCCCCAAGTGGGTGATATACTGATTCGTAATGAGAGATGTTCTGATATTTTGCCGCCTATGCCTTTGGATGTGCTTGGAGCTGAGAGTCAGGGCATGATTGGATACATGATTCAACAGGCTTTACGGAACGAGCTGAGAAAAGCGGGACTGGACATCCCCGTTATAACCATTGTGACGCAGGTGGTGGTCGATAAGAATGATCCAGCATTTAAAAATCCTGAAAAGTTTGTGGGCCAATTCTACACCGTTTGGGAAGCTGAAAAAATGAAGAAAGAGAGGGGCTGGATTCTTAAGGATGACGCTGGTAGAGGGTATAGGAGGGTAGTTCCTTCCCCGAAGCCAATATCCATAGTGGAGGTTGACACAATAAAGAGATTATATAATGAGGGTGTTTTGGTTATTGCGGCGGGTGGGGGCGGAATACCTGTCGTGGTAGGTGAGGAAGGTAGACTTCAGGGAGTGGAGGCCGTAATAGACAAAGATTTGAGCGCAGAGAAGTTGGCCACCAGCATCGGGGCGGATACATTGTTAATTCTTACCGATGTGGAGGGTGTTGCTATAAACTTTAGAAAACCAAACCAGAAATTCCTCAAAGAAATGAGCATAGTCCAGGCAAGGGAATACTTGGAACAGGAACAGTTCGGAAGGGGAAGCATGAGACCCAAAATAGAGGCCGCCGTGAAATTCATAACGGAGGGAGGAAAAAGAGTAATAATATCCTCTTTGGAACAGGGAGAAAAAGCACTGAAAGGCGAGGCAGGAACACTAATCCACATTTAAAAAAAACAGACAGCAACAATGATTTCCAACCCCCCCAATCTACTAAAAAAGAAGAGAGGCGATAATACACTTTTTTTATCCCAGAACATATTTTAGTGTTAACAGTAATGCTATTCCTATTAGGAATATGGCTATGGAGGCCAGTGACCTTTTCAATTTCGGTTCTTTGTGGAGCTCAGGTATTAGGTCCGAGCACGCTATATATGTGAAACCCCCCGCGGCGAATGCCAGAACAGAGTATACAATACGGGTGTATTCTCCCGTTATCACAATGTCTTTTAATAAGAGGTATGTGATGAGTGCCCCAGCTATGGCTGTTAGGGCGGAGAGTAGATTGTAACCTAGGGCCTTAATTCTTCCAAATCCGCCGTATACTAGTACACCGAAGTCTCCAATCTCTTGGGGTATCTCGTGTGCAATAACCGCTAGAGTAACCACTGCCCCCAAGTTTATGTTTATCATGTAGCTAGCCGCTATAAGCACTCCGTCTATTAGGTTGTGTATTCCGTCGCCAATGAGGTTCAGGTAAGTGAAGGGATGTATATCGCAAACTCCTTCGTGGCAGTGGCGCCAATAGATAATCCGCTCCAGCAGGAAAAAGGAAGCAAAGCCCACTACCAGTAAAATTGAGAAACTCAGAGGCTCTAGGTTTTCAACAGATTCTGGTAAAATGTGGAAAAAGGCTCCACCCATTAGGGCTCCAGCAGCAAAGGCTATTAGGAAAAATAGAATCTTATCCAAAAAAGACCTATTAAAGGCTAGAGTGAAAATTCCCACCAGCGAAACTAAACTAGCGAGAACAGTACTCACAATAATAAAAGTTAAAGTGAAATACATATACAGCCACCCAAACCAGCAAAACGTGATCACGGATTTTGAGGTTTTCATAGAAGAATTTAAAATTTTTCAGTATCTATTTACCGAAAAGCCAAACTACACTGTCCATTTTAAGGGTATCCATTGCTCTTCCGGGTTTTAGCCCTTCTTCCCTACTTTTTGTATTATCCTGATGGTTTTTTCCACTGCTTCCTTTGCTGTTGGCGCTAATATTCTGACCATGGCTTCCTTGCCAATTCCACCGCGGTCAAATATCACATCGGGCACACGGCCGATGGAGGTAATTGCCCTTTTAACGCCCCACGGCAAACTTTTGCCTTCCTGCTCTTTAATCTCCGCTGGCTCTTCGCCTCTATTAAAGGTGGAAACTACCAGACCCAGTTCCACGCAGGCATTGATTATTTCCTCAGAGTACTTTATGTTAACCGCAGCTCTCATGGTTGGGTCGTGTTCCATCACTGCCAAGATGATTCTCGCTATGTGACTGGAGGAGCCGAATTTGATGCATCCTAAGGGCTTAGCCCGTCCGTGATAATTCATTATTCTTCCATCCACTGCTGCTATGTCCCCTACGTCCTTAGCATTTGGTAGGGCCATACCCACGTTGGTTCTCACCTCTGGAATGAATTCTCCAAAATTGGGCGTGGATTCCATCATTGTTACTGCTGCGTCCAAATCTTGGGCAACTCTCCACTTCTCAGCATCTATTTCAAGCCAGTAAGTGGGGTTAACTGGTTTTCTTCCTCCCCCCACCATCACTGGATGCCCAACTGCCTCATCAATAAATTTTTCCGCGTGGAACACCGCGTCAGCTGGCTCGCAACCTTTAGCTATGTATGCTGCTATAGCTGCGGAGAAACTGCAGCCGCTTCCGTGAGTTCCGGGTTCTTCGATTCTGGGCTTCTCAAAAAGTTTTATTTTACCGCCATAAAACATTACGTCCACTACGGTTTTACCTGTGGCTTCTAAGTGCCCTCCCTTAATCACAACCACCTCTGGGCCGAGGGTTGAGATGACGCGCGCCGCCTCCTCCATATCTTTAACCGAGTTAATCATAGTATCAGCTATTACCGAGGCCTCAGTAACGTTTGGAGTGACCACTTGGGATAAGGGAATGAGATTTTTTACTATCATTTTTTCGGCAGCGGGAGTAAGCAGCCTATCACCGGAGCCCGCCCAGATTACGGGGTCTACTACTAGGGGAAAGCCGTGTTCGTTTAGTTCATTGCAGACCAGTTTTATTACCTCTGGCTCGTAAAGCATCCCAGTTTTAGCTGCATCCACTTCTATATCATCGGCTACCACATCGATTTGAGCCATTACAATCTCTGGGGGAATGGGATGGATGTCTCGCACAAACAAGGTATTCTGGGCGGTAACTGCGGTGATAGCACAAGTTCCATGAACGCCTAGTGCCGCAAAAGTTTTAAGATCAGCTTGAATTCCTGCACCTCCACCAGAATCTGAACCCGCAATTGTTAGAGCTACGGGAAACTTCAAAGCCACAGCCTCCAAGAAGAGCTATTTAAGTAGAAAACGTAGTTTAAACTATTAAATCTATGGCAGAACATTGTGTAGCGTTTCTGAAAATTTGTGGTTATCAATTTCAAGTTACACCTCATATTCGTTCACCGACTGTTAGGAAGTTTGTTAGTACTGTGCAAGCCTTTTATTTCTCCTATTTTTAGGGAAGCAATGCTTTCCAAATGTAGTGCTTCAATTGAAGTTGAATGGTGGGGTTTTGGTCTCCTGGTTTTATGTGATATTAATTTTATAAGTGGGTGGTATGTTCCTTATTTTGAGGATGGAGCTAAAATATTTGTAAGGGTGTTGAGCTGGTATTGCTTATAATTTTCTGTGGTATACCAAGCATCGGAAAAACTCTGGTTGCAAGAAGGCTGGCAATAGAACTTGAAAAAAGTGGCTATCCCACTGTTGTTTTGGGTTCCGACGACATTCGTCGACTTGTTCCCGCACATATGGAGATGTTCAACCCGGAGCGGGAAGAGTTCATAAGGGAAACAACACTACACATGGTAGATTATTTTCTCAGCGCAGGAAAAACAGTAATCAGTGATGATACAAATTATTACAATGCCATGCGGCATGACCTTATAAGAATTGCAGAAAAAAACAAAACGGATTATGCCATAGTCTATATACACGCTCCCCTAGAGCTTGCTCTAGAGTGGAATAGAGAAAGGGGGGAGCCCATTCCCTCCGAGGTCATAAATAGGATCCATGACAGATTCGACGTTCCTGGTAAAAAGTATAAGTGGGACCAGCCCATTGTCAGTATTGACAGATCCAAGGAATCAGTGGAGGATTCTGTTAAAATAATTCTCCAGAAACTCCAAGAAGGGAAACCTCAAAAGAGCGGTAAGCCCCAAGTCTTGTATAAGGCGGGCAAATCTGAGGAAATCGACCGACTTACACGCAGAATCGCTGGAAAAATTTTGGAGGAAAAAGGCGACAAGATGCTGGCTCGGCGAATAAGCGCTTTGAGAAGGGGTTTTGTTAGGGAAGCGGCTGAGAAGAATTTAACTCTGGAACAGGCTGAGAAGGAGTTCCTCAAGAAGGTAAAGAGTGTGATTAATGGTGAAAATTTCTGAATGGGTACCCCGAGATGGCGACGCAATTTTTACTAAAGAGGGATTCATTTTTTACACCATTGGATACGTTCATCCAGAGGATAGGGTAATCGCATTTATCAAATATATTCCCAAAGAACTTCAAAGCCATTTTAAAGTGCCTTGGCTACCCTATGAGTGGCGGCTGGGCAGCACTCCACTGGTAAGGCCAAAGAAGCTCTACTCGCCCCAAATATACGCTTCCGTCATCTCCTCACTTAAAGAAATTATTCCAGACACCGTCTACTTTAACCCTTATGTAGGAAAGGAACTGGTGACTGTTCCCAAAAAGCGCATTGAAGAGGTTTATGTTCCCAGCGAACGCTTGAAACATCTTTTGGAAAAGCAAGACCACGATGAGCTTGAGAGAAAAGCAGTAGAAGTCATAGGAATACTTTCCAAAGAGTCTGGAGTGCCAGTAGAGGATTTTGGTATTCACGGCTCCATTTCTCTACAGATGCATAACCAACAAAGCGACATTGACATTTGTATTTATGGAGCCGAAAACTTCAGAAAGGTTAAGAATGCATTCCACAACCTGTGCACCAAGGGTATAGTATCAATTCTCCAAGTGGACAAGTTTGACCCCATTAGGCGGAACAGGGGCGTATATCAGAACACAAGGTTTGTAATTAATGCCACCCGAAGAATTGAGGAAATGAAGGAGAAGTTTGGACAATACAAGTATGAGGCAATAGTGCCAGTTGAAGCCACATGTCGAGTAACAAATAATGATGAATCCATGTTTCGCCCCTCAATCTATGAGGTGGACGACTGCCAGTTAAAACAAAAAGGAAGGGGGGAAAAGCCTAGCAAGGTTGTGAGCATGATTGGGCAATTCAGAGATTTCGCAAGTGTAGGCGAGAGGATAAAAGTTAGAGGTATGCTCGAAAAGGTGGAGAACCTAAAAACAGGTGAAACCAGTTACCGCATAGTTGTGGGATCCGGAGTAGGCGAAGAGTACCTATGGCCAATAAATAGTTTACCCAGTTCTCCACCCGAAAAGATTATCGAATCCGATTAAAAGGATGAAAAAGGTGGGGCTTCAATTTTTAAAGGGGGATGATAAAATAATGGTGCTAAAAGTGAGGGACAAGGATGCCCCCATTTCGCGGGAGGGTATCATATTCAGGGTTTACGGATATGATCATCCTCCCCACGCCTGCATATGTGACGTAGAGTACGCTCCAGAAACCATATATAGGGCAGTGGAGCCCAAAGCGGTGCGCACAGGTCTCCCTCTAAAGTATTATAAGTTCTATTCGGATGAGGGGCTTAGATTTGTTCAAGAAAAGTATCCCCAATACCAGTTTTTCTATGAGCCACTCCAACGCCAACTTGTAGGAATAAAAGAGGAACAAATAGTGGAGCTCAATAAACCTGACCAGAAGCTTAAAGAAATTTTGGAGCAGGAGCCCAAAGACAATCTGATGAGGACTCTGAAAAATGTTTTGGAATTGATTTTTAACCACTCAAAGCTTAAGCCTTCGGACTTTGGTGTTTTCGGCTCCCTCCTGCACGGCTTTTACAATTTGAATTATAGTGACCTCGACTACGTTATCTACGGAGGAAGCAAGGTTGAAGAACTCGTAGAGGTTTTAGGAGACTTTTACAAGGCTCGGGATGGAGTGCTAAAAAATGAGTTTGATTTTTTTGATGAAAGAACGGAGCGGAAAAATTGGCGGTTCGAAAACTATAGCCTTAGGGAGTATGAGTGGTATGAGAGGAGAAAGTGCATCTATGCGGTTTACGATTCAAAGGAGCTGGGCAGGAGAGTTAAGGTTGAGTTTGAACCCGTCAGGGCTTGGAACGAAATAAGAAATGAATATCATCCGGAAACGCGAATAACGAGGATAGGGTGGATAAAGGCGAAGGCAATTATTCTGGATGACAGGGAGTCCTACTTTATGCCCGCCATTTACCCCATAGAAGTCCTAGAACTCATTGAAGGGAGGGAAATAGACAACATTGAAAGAATAATCACTTATGTGGAAGAATACAAAATGCAGGTTAAAAAAGGCGAAGAGGTGCTGGTTGAGGGGACGCTGGAAAAAGTTGAAACACCCAAAAAAACATTCCACCAAATTACTCTAACCCACATTCCAGACAAAAGGTACTACAGGCAAGTGCTGAAAATCGCAAAATAGTAACCCTTTTTAGCAGAAAAATACTGGATAACTTACCTCCCGTTTGCGGCGGAGAATCATAACTGTTTACTTGTCCAAAATGCAGACATATTTTAGGATTTTTTATATATTCTAGAAGTACTTACTTGATTATGAGCTCGAAAATACTAAATTTTTGTGGTGGTGAAATTGGTGAAATTTTACTATGACGAAGACGCGGATCTATCAGTATTGAAGGATAGGGTTATTGCAGTTATAGGTTATGGTAATCAGGGCCGTGCTCAGGCGCTAAACATGAGAGACAATCATCTGGAGGTAATAATAGGGAACATTAAAGACTCATATTGGGACTTGGCGGAGGCTGACGGCTTCAAAGTTTATCCCATAAGGAAAGCCGCCAGCAAAGCTGATATAATATCTTTCCTTATTCCAGACGAACTTATGCCCCAAGTTTATGAGAAGGAAATCCGAGGCGAATTATTCCCAGGGAAAGTTCTCAATTTTGCTTCGGGTTACAACATAGGTTTTGGCTTAATCAAACCCCCCAGTAATGTGGATGTGGTTATGGTAGCACCCAGAATGATTGGAAAATATGTGCGTGAACTATTCGTTGAGGGCGAGGGATTTCCAAGCTTTATAGCAGTGGAGAATGATGCCAGCGGAAGAGCCAAAGAAATAGTACTGGCTTTGGCAAAAGCTATAGGCTCCACTAGGGCGGGCGTACTTGAAGTCACCATGGCTCAGGAGGCCTACATGGACCTATTTACAGAGCAGGGTACGGGTCCAATCATTGGCAGAACTCTAATGACCGCATTTCAAATTCTGGTAGAGGCCGGCCTCCCTCCAGAAGCGGTACTAATAGAGTTGTACATGTCCGGCGAGCTGGGACTTGTTTTTCAAACCTTTGCCGAAACAGGAATCGCGGGACAAATGGAGTTACACTCCCAAACTAGCCAGTATGGATCAATCAGTAGAAGCTTGACCCTCAAATTCGACCCCATCGTTGAACATCTTAAAAAGGTTTTTGAAGAAATAAAAAGCGGAGCCTTCGCAGACGAATGGAAGAAAGAACAGGAAGCAGGATACCCCAAGTTTAAACAGCTAAAAGAGTTATCCAAACTTAACCCCCTAGCACCCTACGAGAAAAAAGTTATTGAGGGATTAAGAAGAAAAAAGGCGGAAGAAAACCCATAGTTTCCCCTGGAAACCCATATAGTAGAAATATATAATTTCTTAAAGGGGAGGATTTATGCGTGCCTGAAATCATCCCAGTTCACATAGGGCTTATGGGTCACATTGACCACGGAAAAACGCAGGTGGCAAGGGCCCTAAGTGAGGTGGTTTCTACTGCGGGACTGGACAAGCATCCCCAAGCACAGGAGAGAGGAATATCTATAGACCTGGGTTTTACATCCTTCCATTTGAACAATTACTTGGTAACCTTGGTTGATGCTCCAGGCCACGCCGAACTGATAAGGAGTGTGGTGGCTGGAGCAAACATAATTGACGCCGCGATTCTAGTGGTGGCAGCTGATGAAGGCCCAAAAATACAAACTGGTGAGCATATAGTTATTCTTGAAAGTTTCGGCATAAGAAGGGTGCTTGTAGCTTTAAGCAAAATGGATTTAGTTTCCCCCGAGAGACTAGAAACAGTAAAGAAACAGATTATAAGCATACTTAGGGGAACCGCCTTGGAAGGGGCGCCCATAATTCCTATTTCCGCGATTACCGGCGAGGGATTGGAAGAACTCAAAAAAGCCCTTCTAAGTGTTTTATCGCCTCCAAAAAGGGAGAAAGAGGGTCCTTTTAAGATGCCCATAGACCACGCTTTTCGCGTCAAAGGAGCAGGGACAGTGATAACAGGAACCATCCACCGGGGCAAAGTTTCTACTGGCGACGAAATTGAGATTATGCCCCTAAAACAAAACGCAAAAGTGAAGTCTATCCAAATCTTCAGAGAGGAAGTAAATGAGGCCCAAGCTGGAGACCGGGTGGGCATTAACATAACAGGCCCTGAACCTGAAAAGATTTATCGAGGATGCTATGCGGGAACCCCCAGAACCCTAAAGGTTACTAACCAGCTAATTGGGAGAATAAGGATGAATAAATTGTTCAAGTATCCTCTTCACCCCGGTGTACAGGTACACCTCACTGTGGGAATGCCCACAGTCACTGCCACCATGATTCCCTTCAAAACATTTGAGGAGAAAAAAATCCTTATAGAAGAAGTGGGAAACGAAGACAGTTATGATGCCTTTTTCAGACTCGGCGAAAGCGTGGTTGCGGAGGAGGGAACACCCCTGCTTGTTTCCCGCCTAGATTTGCCTCCAACAACCCTAAGAATCGGGGGCAGCGGAAAAGTGACCCAACCCACCATTGAACAAACAGAATTCTTTATTGAAAAAATAAAAAAGGGCCGAGTAAAAGTCCCTGTTCATTCCAAGGGCAGCGTGGTTGTGGGTCTGGCAGAAACCAAGTATGGAGCTGAAAAATTGTTAGAGGAGATTGCTACTACAGAAAAGGGGAACCGTGGAAAAGTGGTGGACACATTTGGTGGTAGGGGCGCTGTTATAGTCAAATTTGAAAAACCAGTTTTGGAAAACGAAGAAGTTTTCATAAGGAAGTTTAAGCCACGTAAATTCTAAGGGAGGTCTTAATCTGAGGGAACTAATTGAAAAATACATGAAGGGGCTTATCCCCCACAACATGCTGGATAGAGGAGCCATTGTTTTGGAATCCCAACTGGATCCCCTGCGTATATTATTCGAGCAGAGAAACATACCTGAAGAGGGATGGAGCGATTCCCAAATAAGACTCCTACTAACGATTCTATCCATGATGGACACAGACAAGGATCCCCAAGCAGCCAGGGTTGGGGAGAGAGAAGCCAGAGTAGCTTCGCCTCTTGTTTCTGAACTGGCAGCTAATTTCTGCCACGGAGTAGGTCGCAGTGGGGAAATATACGCGCCACAACCTAAAGCACCTGGAGCCTCAATAATGTACGCTCTAGCCAACATGCTGGCCTCTGATGCTATTCGAAGATTCGGAGCCCCCAACTTAAAGTACGCCTTTCTGCTTCCCCTACCTACTGGAATGTCAATTGGACTCGCAATATCTGCTATGAGACAAAAGAGAAAGGGAAAACATGTGGTTCACCCCCGTATTGATCACAAGTCGCCCCTGAAAGCCATAGAACTTATAGGACTGGAAACTAAAATCTTAGAGGGCGAGGTTAAGGGCGATGCGGTGATTGTTTCCCCAGAGAGGGTGGAGGAAGCGATAAATGGGGAGACACTAGCAATTCTGTCCACAACTACATTTTTCCCTCCCCGCGAACCTGACGATGTTAAGGAAATAGCTAAAATCGCGAAGGAACACAACATTCCTCACATAATTAACAATGCCTATGGGGTTCAGAGCAGAGAAATAATGAGAAGAATAAGGTCGGCGGTGGACGCTGGAAGAGTAGACGCCGTTGTTCAGAGTACTGACAAAAATTTTCTTACACCGGTAGGCGGGGCAATAGTTGCTGCGCCTGAGAGAGAAACCATAGAACGAATCAATGAGCAATATGCAGGTAGAGCCACTGCAGCACCAGTAGCACAGTTTCTGGCTGCGATACTAGCTTTGGGCGTCAAAAAATACGAAAGCCTCAGAGATGAACAGGAAAAGAACAGAAAATATCTAGAGGAGAACCTCATAAAGATCGCAGAAGAATATGGAGAGAGGGTTCTAAATGTATATAACCCCATAGCCTGCGCCATGTCACTCACCAACAGAGATCCCGTAAAAGTTGGAGGCGCATTGTATAACTTGCGAGTAACTGGACCGAGAGCATTAGGGCCTACAAGCTATGGTTCCTGCTGCAAAGAGTATCATACTGCCTACATCACAATGAATGCAGCAATTGGAACAAGGAAAGAGGACATAGAAAAAGCACTACAAAAACTGGAAGAAATCCTAAGACAAACTAGATAATTTTCAAGATAAATAGGTATAGTAAGAGATTCCGCCTCTCTCGCTTTTGCGGTTAAAGTCTTCGAAAGAGTTAAATTTTTTGTTATTCATTATTAATTACTGTTTCGTGACGGGAAAGGATATGTTGTCAGCTGATGTTGATGAGTTGATTAGGGGCTTAAGTGAGGCTTCACGTGTTGTTAAAGCGAAAGGTGAACATTTAGATCTTTTCAGGGTGGCGTATCACGCTGCCACTTCTCTAAAGTCTTACTGTGTAGATTTTTCTGACAAAAGTGGCGAGGCTCCCTATAGTTTTGAGGCGAGGCTTCTCTCCTTGGAGGATGGGGAGAAAACAGTGAAGCGGATAAGAGTGGCAGGCGGCCTTGAAGGAATAGAGTTGAAGGTTTGGGGCTCCAGCAAAGAGAAGGCGGAGAAAAAAATAGGGGAATTGTCCCAAAAAGTTGAGGAAACCCTTTCCAGAATAGGAAAGATGTCTGTTGAAAATGTTCAAAGGTTTCATAGTGCAGTAACAATAGAAAGGAAGTTGGATATGTCGCTAAATCGTCTCCTAACGGGAGCAACTAGACAACAGGTCTACTTTGACTTGGCCGACGCCAGAGAAAGAATAATTCTGCTATTGGGACACTTTGATTCCAGCATTATCCAGATGGAGAAAATGTTGGAAGACCTCACGAAACTAGACAAAGACGCACCCATTAAAAAGGAAGTAGGCGAAAAAATGGCTTTAGAAATCCTTAAATGGAAAAGAAAAATTAGCGACTACATATCACAACTAAAATAGAAAAAGATTTCTGGACAAAATATTCTAAATCCTCCTCTTCCCATGGTATTACCGCCTTAGTAATTTTCGCATTACTACACTTTTGCGAAATATCCCAGAGGAAGGACATATACAGAGGAACCTCTTTCTCTAGGATGAAATCAGAAAACTTAGTATATAAAGAAATAGTAAGCCAGTCGTACTATCGGAAAATGGGCATTCATAAAAAAGGGTAGTATGTAATTTCCGCTAGGAGGAATTTGTTGGCGGCGGACTGGGGGACCTTCGCAAACATACCCTAATAAGAGTACGTGTATCGAACCCCGAACCCTTGCCGGGTTCCACGGATTTGAAGTCCGGGGCAAGGGATTGGGCAGAGCCTCTTGGGTAGGCTCCTCCACCCCTGCTTCAGTCCGCCAATGTTTTATTGTTAAATTACAGGGTTGTTTTGGGGGTTATATTGTTTTTCACAGTATTTATTTTTGTTTCCGGTGTTATTTAATAGCTAAGAAGGCGGAGCAAATATTTTGAATTGGCGAGTCATGCATATTTTTGACCGACATCTTATTATTATAGCTTGAGTTTTGGTTTTTGATGAGTATTACTAAATTTTTGGAAAGGTAGCTTGCGGAGTGTGTACCTTTTGGGTCTCAAAGATTTGGCTGAATCCATCAAAAATTTTGAGGGTGTCACGAGGAAGAAGCCCATTATTGACGTTACCCGCCCTTTGAGTGAGACTCTGCGTTTTTCTAAAATTGGCGTAGTAAAGTCTTTTGGTGAGGATTCCGCGGTTCTGGATTTGGGTGGTGAATACTATCTTTTGGCGGCCACTGATGGAATTTGGCATAAGCTTTTGACCGCTGCGCCAGAGTTTGCTGGTTATTGTTCTGTTCTGGTTAATGTGAATGATGTGGTGGTTAAGGGTGGAGAGCCTCTAGCACTATTGGATACGTTGAGCTATGAGAATATGGATGTGGCTGAGAGCATAATGAAGGGCGTCCTTTTGGGCTGCGAAAAATTCGGAGTTCCCGTGGTGGGTGGCCACCTTCACCCCTCCTCGCCCACTTACTCGCTCTCGGTAACGGTTCTGGGACGAGTGCCAAAGAAGGAAGTTATCTACAGTGACACCGCAAAGCCTGGTGAGTTTATTCTGGCAGCAGTTGATCTTGAGGGTAAAGTGCATGAAAATTTTGTTTATGCTTGGGATAGCACTTCTTGGAAAAATCCAGAGTACGTGCAGGAAAAGTTTAGGGCAGTGAGGCGGATTGCCAAGAGGCACCTAGCTACTGCTGCTAAGGATGTCAGCAATCCGGGATTGATAGGAACTTTGGGCATGCTTCTTGAAGCCAGTCAGGTGGGTGGAGTAGTTGATGTTTCCGCCATACCCAAACCCAAGGGTGTAAAGTTGGAGCAGTGGGTTAAAATGTATCCTGGATTTGGGATTGTTATGACTTCTAAACCAGAGAAGGCTTCTGAGTGCCTCGAAATATTTAGGAGTATAGGCGTTTCAGCTGAAATAATTGGTCGCGTTGATGATTCGAAAAAGCTTTTAATAACAGAAGACAGTGAAGTTTGTGAAGTATTTAATTTTGAGAGAGATCGACTATCTGGAAAAATTTGGTAAGCAAAATAACCCTTTAGCCGAATGATTCGAAGTACGAATTAAAATACTTGAAGGGATACACGATGGCGAAGAGAAAAGACGAATCAAAGTGTAGCGTTACATCCTGCGGCGAAAAGGCGAAGCGCTCATTCTCACTAAAGAACGTACAGAGCGCGCTTGTGAAGAGCGGCATCAATATAGAAGGCAACCCTAAGAGGGTTTATCTCTGCGAAAAACATTACAAAGCGATTAAAAAGGAATTAAAAAAGGAGAAGAAAACAGAGCTAATGAGACACGGCCTACCCTTTTAATTCATGATTTTTTCACTCCCACTCCACGGTTGAGGGTGGTTTGTTTGTTATATCGTAGACTACCCTATTTATTCCCTTAACCTCATTCACTATTCGGGAGGAAATTCTTTCCAATATGTCCCAGTCAAGTTTTGCAAAGTTTGCGGTCATGGCATCCTCGCTCTCAACAGCTCTCACCGCCACAACATTCTCGTAGGTTCTTGCATCTCCCATTACCCCTACAGTTTTTACAGGCAGAAGAACCGCAAAATATTGCCAGAGTTTATCTTTAAATGGAGATTTCTGAATTTCCTCCTGTATGATGGCATCGGCTTCACGGAGAATGTCTAGCTTCTGTTCTGTAACCTCACCTATTATTCTCACAGCTAAACTGGGTCCGGGGAAGGGTTGCCTCCAAAGCACATCGTCGGCAAGTCCTAGAAGTTTTCCCACTTTTCTCACCTCATCCTTGTAAAGGTACGCCAAGGGTTCAACCAGTTTGAAAGTCATACCTTGGGGGAGAGTTACGTTGTGGTGAGACTTTATTTTTGAAGCGGATTTGCTGGTTGCCGCAGACTCCACCCTATCAGGATAAATGGTTCCCTGACCCAAGAATTCGAATTTTCCATGGGCGCCCTCAAGTTCTCTGGCTTTCGCTTCAAAAATTCTTATGAATTGGTCAGCAATTATTTTACGTTTTTCCTCGGGGTCAACCACTCCCCTAAGTTTTCTAAGAAAGATTTCCCTAGCGTCCACAAAATGAATGTGCTCAAAGTTCAAATTTTTGAATTCTTCAATGACTTGCTTAGCCTCATTTTTTCTAAGCAGTCCATTATCCACGAATACGCAGTGCAGTTTTTCTCCCACAGCTTCATGTATTAGGAACGCTGCAACTGTGGAATCAACCCCTCCACTTACCGCCATTATAACCCTAGCGTCTCCAACAGTTTTCCTAATGTTTTGTATTGTTTCCTGTATCCAGTCATTCATTCTCCAAGTGGGCTTGCTTCCACATATTCCTTCTACAAAGTTTTTCAGAATTTTGCCACCCTTCGCTGTGTGGTGCACCTCTATGTGGAATTGAACACCAAAAATATTATCCCTAGTGTTTCGGTACGCCGCTATGGCGCAGTTATCAGTATGCCCAATTTTTTCAAACCCTGAAGGTAAAAGGGATACCTGATCTTCATGACTCATCCACACAACTTCACCATCTTCAAGGCCTTGGAAAAGATCCTCCTTATTGTCAACGTGGAGAACCGATTTTCCATACTCCCTCGCACTCCTATTTACTCTACCTCCCAAAACATGTACTATTAGTTGATGACCATAACATATTCCCAGAATTGGAATTTCCCTCCTCTTACACCATACGAAGAATTCTCTACCGATAAGGGGACTACCCTCACTGTACACACTGCTTGGACCGCCGGAAAAAATAATTCCTTTGAGCTTGGAAATTTTTTCCAATTCCCCTATAGACACATCATAGGGATAAATCTCTGAGTATACTCCTATTTCGCGGATTCTTCTAGAAATGAGGTGAGTGTACTGACCACCGAAATCCAATACTATAATTGTGTCTCTCTCCAATGCGAAGCCTCGCTTCCCGAAATTAATCATTCAGGTTAGGTATCATTAATCTAAGAGAGGACTATTAATCTTATCCTAGCTAAAAAAGATATTTTTATATTACTCCTTTTGGTGAATATTAAGGGTACTTAGTGAAAATAGGAGGAGAGAATACTATGGATGTTTTTGAGGCTATTAAAACAAGGAGGAGCACCCGACGTTATAAGTCAGAAAATGTTTCCGAGGAGCAAGTAAAAAAATTGTTGGAAGCGGCAATTATGGCGCCCTCTGGAGGGAACATGCAACCTTGGGACTTCATTATCATTAGGGATGAGACGCAGAAGAAGGCTCTAGCTAGAGCCGCACTGGGACAAATGTTCATTGCCAGCGCCCCCGTGGTCATAGTGGTTTGCGCAAATAAGCCTCGAACCGCAAGGAGGTATGGTGATAGAGGAGCAGAGTTTTACTGTCTTCAAGACACAGCTGCAGCCACACAAAACATACTGCTAGCCGCCACAGCTATGGGATTGGCAGGATGCTGGGTGGGAGCCTTTAATGATGAAGCGGTATCACAAGTTTTGAAACTTCCCGACTACATACGACCAGTTGTGATACTACCCATCGGCGTCCCCGCAGAATCTCCCAAAATGCCCCCACGCATACCGCTGGACGAACTTGTACATTATGATAAATGGTAAACTTTAACTTTCTCATGTGGCAATGGAACTACTTTAGCATTCCGTACTCCCTTAGAAAATTTTTATCTGAATCAGATACGTTGCTTCCCAAGAAGTTTGTTCCCTCCCCCGTAAGTTCTATTACGGTGTATCCCTCCTGCGACGAGAATACCTTCACGAACCCTCTCTCCTTAAGTTTTTTTAGTGAGGACAAAATTATCTGTTCTAGCTGGGAATCTTTGAATGCAAAGCTCCCATCTGGTTTGTGGAAGTCGGGGATTCGCCTCAAAGCTTTCTGGAGGGAGGTTAGTGAGCGTTTTCCGGAATCTGAAGGGTTGGAATAAAGCCACAAAAGTATTAGCCAGTCAACAAAGGAGAGGCTGGAATCAACCCCCAATAGTTTGCGGGCGATAATGCTAATGGAAGGCATAAAGAGCACCAAGAAAAATACCGCGAAAAATCAACCATAAACCTTTTGGTTAAAAACTCTGGAAATCTAGTCTGGGAGTTTATGTCTCTTTAGGCGCCAATTTGGCAATTATGGGTTCTACTGATATTCTGTGCATTTGGAACCCCAGTTTTCGGGGCTCCGCTCCCATAAGTAGAGCCAAAAGTTGTGACAGGTGTATTACTGGAATGGGGTTTTCCAGCATTTCAACATCTAGAAGGTTTCCCTGATACTTATCCAAAACGTTAAGACAATAGGGACATATGATCACTATAGCTTCCGCATAGGCCTCTGATAGGCTATCGAGTTTCTTCTGGGTAACAACATAGGAAATGGTTTTGTGTACTGTTTGCTGTATTCCCCCAAATCCGCAGCACAAAGTTTTTTCGGTGTACTCTACAGGGATTCCACCCAGTTTCTCAACCATTTCCTCTATGAATGAGGGGTTTTCCATACTGTCTAAGCCCTTTTCTCCATCAACGTGTGAATAGTGGCAACCGTAGTGCACCGCCATTCTCATTTCCCCAAGGGTAAAAGTTGTCTTTTTTAGTATTTCGCTCATTTTCTTGTAAAAGAAGTCTGCTATGTGAATAACTTCCACTTTTTCAAATTTTTTCCCAATCTTCCTGAGAATTTTATCCGTCTGGAATTTTATCTGAGGATCTTCCATTAGGGCCTCAGCCACGTAGAAAGAGGAATAGCATCCATTACAATCCGTGATAACGTAAGGCGTTTTTTCCAATATTATGCTGGCGTTTCTCCCCACAAGGCAGGTGAGTACAGTGTCAGCATTTAAAGAACTAAATTCGGGGGTTCCGCAGCAGGTCTGATCATCGCTCACCACATAGTTAACGCCCAACTTTTCAAGCACAAATCTGGTGGCTGACTCAATACCGGGATAAAAATTATTTATAAAACAACCCCTAAAATAGAAAAAGGAGCCATTATCGGGAATCCTTTCCAATCTTTGCACATTCACCAATCAAAAAGCCCCCTCAATATTTTTCTGAACACTCTTTGGATTGTTTCACACTATCACTCAACTTCTTCAACTCTTCGCTTAACCCCGTCTCTTTCAAAATAACTTTTAACTCCTCCATCGCCCTACTTGAAACCTCGTATTTTTCTGGCAGACCCATCTCCAGCCGCATCTCAGCCAACTCTCTCTCCGCCTTTTTAGGATCCAGCCGGGCATAATCCCGGGGACTAATAGATAATCCACTCTCCATTAGATTTCTACCCACACTACTCAGGATTTCTAATAAATCCCGACCGTAACCCCTCTCCAAAGCCATCCTTCTCAGCCTAGAAATAATGTAAGGTATCCCTATTCTCCAAGGACACTTATTCATACAAAAGAAACATTGGAAGCAGTACCAAACCTCCTTGCTACTTAGGACCTTTTCTTCCTCGCCCAGCGACACATCATAAATAATTTTTCTGAAATTAAAACTGGAATTTCTGGCCGCTGGACAGTCACCCACGCAAGCCCCGCAGGAGAAACAGTTCTCTATTTTTTTACTATCCAGTCCTGCTACTTTATCAAAGAATTTCCAACTCCATTTTTCTGAAGATAGGGTTACATTTCCATCCGTCGTCACTGAGCTACCTCCAGTTCCTTCTTCAAGCGTTCTATGACTTTTTCTGTTTTGCCCTTCTCTGTGAGCATTCTCGTGCTCTTCTCCTTAAGAAAGTCCCTGGCCTTTTTTATACGCTGAGATAGTTTTTCCCTCATCTCCTCTGTAAGCTCTGGAACCTGCACCTCAGGGATAGTGGGTTCTTCCTCCTCTATCTTTTCAATTTTCACTATGCGTATTTTGGGCATCTTTTCGGCTTTGCCCACCAGTTTCAGAAATGTTTGTTCCCACATTCTGCTCCAGGGGGTTTCATTTGGCTTTGTGTATCGAACATCCTTTCTTATAACTTCTATGATTTTTTCTGGACAGGCATTTTGACAGGCTCCACAGAAACCACAGAAATCCTGGTTGAAGGCTATCTTGTCAAATTTCTCCTTCTCTTCCATAGTTTCAGGAATAAACCACACCTTCGAGGGACAAATGTTTAGACAGGCTTTACAGCCCACAGGATCGCATTTCTCTGGATGGTGTAACCGGATTTCTCCCTCAAAGGCCTTTGTGACCCGTATCGCGTCCCTTGGACAAGCTGCTTTACACCAGCCACAGGTTAAACACTTCTCCCTATCAATTTTAATTTCTCCAGACCACTCTAAATCTTTTATTTCTCTATCCACTTCAGTTTTACAATTAACTTTGATTGCTTTGTCTGGACATATTTTTTCGCAGAGCTTTTCGAAAAG
>JAHAWU010000012.1:33947-44992 GCA_018383815.1 Candidatus Jordarchaeia archaeon
CCACCACCCTGATATCATATCCAGGAGCGGGATTATTTGGGGTTACATCTCTCCAGCTAATCTCTATAGCTTTGCAAAGCCTCTCACAGAGTCCACAATAGGTGCATTTTTCTTTGTCTATTGTAATCTCTCCCTCTATTTTACCCGGCTCCTTCCTGTAGATAACCAAGTCCTCCTTTTTGGGAACCTTCAGATCTGCAGTAATAGACTTATTGGGGCAAGCATGCTCGCATAACACACAGGGAATACACTTCTCCTTGTCTATTTCAATGTCTTTTAGAAACTGGGGGTAGTCAGGATTATCTTGAATGTACTGATCATCCATCTTAAGCTTCATGGCCTTTGTTAGACAAACAGCGGAGCATAAACCACAGTAGGAGCACTTGTTCTGATCAACCATCACTTTAGGAGCGTCTATTTCCCCCATTGCAATCTCAGGTATTGGCCCCATCTCTATGGCATCGCAGGGACAGACCAACTTGCACAAACCGCAACCGGAACATCTTGAAGCATCATAGTCCAGTGTTTTCTTCAGCTTTTCAGTATTCCATTTAAAAATTAGCCTGTCATCCTGCACATCCATTGTAATTTCCAATTCCACACGATCACTCAAAATAAATCCTCCTTATGTGGCCTTTTCGAAAAGCTCTGCTCCAATTGTGGGTAGGCTACGTAGCTCCTCCGTGAACTCCTTTATCACCATGGCAAACTTTTTACCCTCCGACGCTGAAGCGCTTTCCAATCTCAGTCTTTTAGGATTAATTCCAATGGATTTGAGCATCTCAATCAGAACCTCCACTCTACGCTGGGTTTTCAGAAACCCTGTCCGGAAGTGGCAGTCCTGAGGGTAGCAGCCCATTATGAGTACTCCATCTGCACCCCTTTCGAAGGATTCAAGTACAAACTGGGGATTCACCCTCCCGCTACACATAACCCATATGGGACGCACATTAGTTGGATATCTTATCTTGTTAAGCCCCGCGGTATCTGCAGCCTCATAAGCACAATAATTACATAGAAATGCTACTATAAGCGGATACTCCTTTTTATCTCTCAAAGCAGCATCTATCTGACCCAGTATCTGGGCATCTGTAGATATGGGAATCTGTAGTGCCCCCGACGGACAAGCCGCAGCACAAGCACCGCAACCTTCACAACCAGCAGCGCTTATACTTACTCCCTCTTTGTCAATGGAGATTGCCCCCCTATCACAGGTCGTGGCACATATACCACATTTGAAACACTCTTCAGGATCCAAAACTGGAACGTAGGGTTCAATTTCCACCTCCCCCTTTGAAAGCAAAACAGCAACCTTAACCGCCACCGCACCAGCTTGGGAAACACTGTCTTGAATATCCTTTGGGCTCTGAGCACACCCCGCAACGTAGACTCCCGCTATTTGAGTCTCCACCGGTCTTAGTTTGGGGTGGCGTTCAAGAATGAAGCCATCACTACTTAGGGGAACCCCAATTTTTGACAGAAGCTTCCCCTGATCCTTTGGAGGTGATAAACCTACGGAGAGAACTACAAGATCTGCTTCCACCTCTACAGGCCGCCCCATTAAGGTGTCTTCTGCCCTAACTATGAGATTCTTACTTTTTGGGTTCTCTAATATTTTGCTAACCCTTCCTCTAATGAATCTAATCCGATACTCACTTATAGCATCGTGGTAAGCCTCCTCAAACCCCTTACCAAAAGTCCTCATATCCTGATAAAAGACGTACACCTCGGAACCCGGAATGTGATCCTTTACTTCTTTGGCTTCTTTCACCGCGTAAGTGCAACAAACACGAGAACAGTAAGGTTTACCGATACTCTCATCCCTAGAACCCACACACTGAACAAAAACAACCCTCTTGGGGGGAACACCGTCTGAGGGCCTAACAACGGCTCCCATTGTGGGTCCTGAGGCGCAAAACATCCTCTCCAGTTCCAGACTGGTGACCACATTATCGAACCTTCCATAACCATAGTTGTCCTTAACTGTTGGGTCAAAGGTGTCAAAGCCAGTAGCTATGATTATTGCTCCAAAAATGTTTTCAATTATCTCCTCCCTCTGGTTTAGGTCTACTGCTTCCCGATTACAGACCCCTTCACAGCTTCGGCAACCAATGCAATGCTCCGGATCGATGGTGTAAACCGTGGGAGTAGCCTGAGGGAAGGGCATATATACAGCTTTTCTCATTCCCAGTCCACAGTCAAACTCGTTGGGAACTTCTATTGGGCAGTGGTCGGCGCAGATGCCACAGCCCGTACATTCCTCCTCCTTTATGTATCTGGGCTTCTTCCTTATTTTTACCTTGAAATTGCCTATCCAGCCTGATATGCTTTCTACTTCGGCGTAAGTTATTAACTTGATTTTGGGGTGTCTGTTGACTTCCACCATTAGGGGTGCCAGTATACATATGCTGCAGTCATGATAGGGGAAAACCTTGTCCAACTGGGCCATGTGGCCTCCTATACTAGGGTTCTTTTCAACAAGGTATACTTCATATCCCATATCGGCGAGGTTGAGAGAGGCGGTTATTCCTGTAACCCCTCCTCCTATTACCAGAACTCTCTTCTCCACGGGCACTGTGTGTACCGGTTGGGGTTGCATTAGTCGAGCCCGCTCAATAGCCATTTTTATGAGGTCTTCTGCCTTCTTTGTGGCTCTTATGTTGTCTCCTCTATGAACCCAAGAGCACTGCTCCCTTATGTTGGCGATGACTAACAAATACTTGTTGAGACCAGCTTCCTCTACGGATTCACGGAATAATTTTTCGTGGAGTTTGGGCGTGCAGGAGGCCACAACTACCCTTTCCAGTTTTTCTTCCTTAATTTTATCAATGATTAGTTTGAGGCCTGGGTCAGAACACATGTAGGTGTAATCTTCAACATGAACGTTTGACATTTTTTTGAGGGATTCAACGAGACTGGGCACATCAACTACTCCAGCGATGTTTGAGCCACAGTGACATATGAAAACTCCAACCCTTGGAACTTCAACCATTACTCTTTACACCTTCACATATTAAGGAAACAGTGCCCAGAAAAAATAAGCTTGCAAAGCCAACATTCTTCCAAGGAACGGTGACGCATCCCATTTATAAATTTTCCACCAAAATTATCCGCCCAATAAAACTTCAACGAGCAAAAACCCAGAATGTTACATTAGCCAAGATTTGAAGTATGCAAATTGATTCAAAAAATCATTTTAATCACTAAAATGCAGGAAGAGAAATTCACGTACCCCAAGTTATTATTAGCTGCGTTCAGAAATTGCAAATTTTGGAGGAGGTGCTTTTAATTTTTATTCCTTGATTTTTCTCAGCACTAAACAGTTCTCTATATCTATTATTCCCTTCATGCCTCTAACCTTTTCTATGAAATCATTGAGTTCGGGGAGACTGTTGGCATTAACCTTCATGATTAAGCCGCATCCCCTCGTCAAAAGGTGTGCTTCCTCCACTTCTTTAAATTCGCCAAGCCTATTCACTATTTCGTTCAATCGGTGTGTCGCTGGTTGCACTGTCACAATTGAGGTTATCCTGTTCTCGGACAGTCCCGGGTTCAGTAATACTGTAAACTTTTTAATTATCCCCTCGTCAACCAATCTTTGAATTCTTTTTCTGACAGTGGCAATGCTTAGGTTAAGCTCTTCAGCAATGTCTCTAATCGGTTTTCTACTATCCTCCGAAAGTATCCTAATCAGCTTTTCGTCTATGTCATCCAGTCTCGTCATTGTCCCAAAACCTCTTTTTTTCAATTCATACAGGACAAAGTATTTGGCTACAATTCGGGCATCTAGAATAAATTGAGGATCAACAAGGAAAGTATTACTTCCTCCCTTTTCGAAGAGTTCAGCCGAATTTAAAGCTTCTCGTTAAAAACTGAACAGGCCGAGCTTCCATGAATTTTGAAGGCGATTTTCCCAGACAGTATTTTTGGTTGAAGAGAAATTAGCTATTTTATTGCATCATGGTGTCCGGCCTGGGGCTTGGGGTTCTAAATCAGAGATCTTTTTAGTTCTTTGAGTGCTATGCAACTCTCGAGGGCTGTTATTGCTGGTTCGCTTTGCAATTTTTCTAGGAAGGCGTTTAGGCTCGTTAAATCTTTTACTACAACCTTCATGTTTACGCCACATTTGCCTGACATGGCGTAGGCTTCTACGACTTCAGGTAATTCTTTGACAAGTTCTTCTACTTCTCTCTCCCTCTGGTTCTGGGGGTAGGCTACAACATAAGCTATTATCGATTTTCCGCTTTTCTCGGGATTAAGTGCCACCGTAAATCTTTCAATGACTTTGTCCTCAACCAATTTTTTAACTCTCTTCCTTACGGTGGACTCTGTTACCCCTAGTTCGTCGGCGATTTCCCGGTAGGGTCTTCTGGAATCCTTGATTAGCATTTCCATTATTTTCTTGTTAATTGGATCCAGCTCCATACCTTTTCCTCCTCTTCATCGAAGTGAAAAGATTGTTTTTTAAATGCTCTCCTTTATAGTACTTATTTCGGAAAATTTATAAACATTTTGGAATAAAATCATAACACTTCAAGCTAAAAATATTGGAAAATGGTAATTGATAATCCAAAATTTGCGAGCTAGCCGATATTAAGGGAAAAACGAATTTTAGTAAAAAAGAACATAATTTTTATTAGTTTTAAAAGTTTAAAACCATTTTTGGGACGATATCAGTAATAAAAATAAAAAGTATTTCACTAAAACTGGCTAAACAGTTTTATATTCATCAATTGGGAAAAAGGTCGTATGTCTAATGACAAATTTTTATATTTTGTAACCAAAAAACGGAAAGAAGAAAATATATTTTTAACTTAAATGTACCAAAAAGTTTATAAAATAGGATTTTAAGATGAGGCGCGAGGACTTTTTTAAGAAAATTTCTTCCCAAAAATGGATTTTTAACACATTTATTTTTACTAAACTGTCAAAAATTATGTTTAAAATTCCGATTTTCAGCCAATTGTATTATATATTATTGAGAGAGAAAAATTTGGAGTGATAAGTGATGAAGGTTTATGTTCCTTTAAGGGAAAAGAAAAATTCTGGCAGGATAATGTGGGTTGCAAAGGTTGGTTACGAGTCAAAGGTAGCCTTCTACGCCGTTTCTTATAATATGGATAAATTATATGAATCTATTAGTGAAAAGGCGCAGAGTCACTATCCGGGGTTAATGGATTTGGAAAAGAGTCTCATTACTGTGAGAAAGGCTCGTTTAGGCGAGGTAGACATACCGGAGAGCATAATAGGCTCCGCCACAAGAAAAATTGAAGAGGAAGGTTATGGAAGTACACAAATTCCTCCAAGCATATTGGTACCTCTGGATCTAGAGTTGGTCCCTATAGTTAGTTTTAATTTTGATGACGTGGATCCAGAGTTTAGCCGATTTATTGAAACTAGAAGCATATTATCCAAGGAAGAGTTAATATTTCTTAATGAATTAAATGATGAAGCAAAAATTACTCTAACTGAAAAGGATGGTCACCTAGTTTGGCAGTATCAAAAAGAGGGCTTGCATATGGATTTTGACGCCCTCAGCGGTATGAAAATAGTTAGCAAACTAGTAATTAAAGGGGGTTGATGTAAATATGGCTATGGAGAAAATGGTTCGTGGAGAATTTATGACCATAGCATTATTTGATCCCCCAGAGGGGATTGATACTTTTAAATTTTTACGTGAGGTGGAAAACTTCAGTGATTATGTTGATGCCATTCTGATTCCGGATTCCACTAACGAGTATATTCATATGAGCCCCATAATTCCCTGCATGCTCCTCTCCCAGTTTAATGTAGAGCCCATAATGGAGATTGCCTATGGCAGTAGGAGTGAAAAAGCCGTTTATTCCGATGTTCTGGCTGCACTGACAGCGGGGGTGCGGAGCATAGTGTTTGTGGCCAAAAACGCTGATGAAGCCTATGTTGAAAAAAACATTTTAGAGGTTATAAGAGAAGTCCGAAAAATGGTAGATGAATTAGAATTTGAGGATCCCGACTATAATATAGATCTTAAAATTGGCCTTTCTGTTAATCCGCTTACTGAGGAGCGGGTAGATTTCCGAGAAGCCAAAGAGGCGGGAGTAGATTTCATAGTGGCACTAGAAACTTACGACCCCGCGCTAATATTTGATATTATTCATAGAGCTAGGGATGCGGGTTTGTACATTATTATGAAAGTTGGAGTGTTTAGTTCATTTAATCAGGCCAAATTTGCACACAAATTTATACCAGAACTATTCGTTCCCGAAGAACTCTTGGAGAAACTGTGGGACGCTGAAGATGAGGTGCAGGCGGGCGTCGAATTTGCGCAAGAACATATAAAAATGTTGGTAGAACTGGGCGCTGATGGAGTATGCCTCATGCCTATAAAGGAACCTAAAGTATACGAAATACTCTACAATACCTTGAATCTCAGTGTTCAAAACACCCAATAAACAATACTTTACCCCATTTTTTTATTCTTCAAGTTTTTGATTATTTCCCCTGAAAAAGGGGTCAATTAAGCTAATATTTTTCTCCGCAGGCCCTTTTGTAAACCCGCAAAAACTAGTTTGAGGTTAAGAGTAAATGGGAACGAATATTCATTTAGGTTTATATTTTTGGCACTGATTTATTAAAAACTGTGTAAAACACTTTAATTTCTTGATCAGTTGTTATATTAAAAAATTGGAAAGGCTTTTTTAGTTTTAATTACATTAATGTCGATTTTAAGGTTAAAAAGAGTATAGTATTTGCCAATTTTGAACAATTTTTTAACAGTTATTTTGCATTTTTTTGACGAAAACTCATTTTGAATTCCTTTTTTCAGACATTCCTTTCCCTTTTTTATTAAAGTTTGACTCTTATGAATACTTTTTTCTTTAATATTTAGTGTTTTAATTTTCCGAATTATTATTTTTTTATTTCCTAAAACATACCATTTAATTTATAAGCAAAGCACGTGCTAAATATGACGACAAAGGTTGGAGGTAGATAAAAAAATGGTATTGTTCGCAAAGGAAAAATTGGCTGCCGTTGAGCTAGCCGAACTCGTAAGCAGAGTAGATCCAAAAGTGAGAGAGGATCTGGTAGAAGACATAATAGACGCCGTCCTAGAAACAGAAAACGCCGACGCAATGCCCGCAGAATATGCAAGAGCCGTACTACAACTCTGGAGACGGGGAAAACTAGAAACAAACAACGGTCTGAAGGCCCTATTCAAAGCTGCACTAAGTGTAGAACCAGAAAAAACCGCCCAAGTCTGCGAGAAACACGGATGCAAAGAACTAGCAGACTACATAAGAAGCACGTAAGTCCACTCTCACTTTTGTAAGTTTAGGCAACAAAAAAATAGGAAGAAGCAGAAATGGTAAAACTGGGAATTGAGCTCGTACCCCAACAAAAAATCGATAAAATTGTTGAGTATATTAAGGAGGCGGAAGCGAATAATTTCGACTTCGCCTGGATAACCGACCATTATAACAATCGCAACACCTACGTAACCCTAGCCCTGGCCGCGGTGCAAACATCCAAAATCAAACTCGGCACCGGAGTAACAAACCCCTTCCTGGTAAACCCCGCAGTAACAGCTTCCTCAATTGCCTCAATCCACGAAGTTTCAAATGGTAGAGCAATACTAGGCATAGGCGCGGGGGATGCTACCACACTCAAACAATTAGGAGTTGAATGGAGCAAACCCCTAACAGCGGTGCAAGAAACCATAATGATTGCCAAAAAGCTATGGGCGGGAGAAACAGTCAAATTTGAGGGAGAGGTCTTCAAAATAAAAAGCGCAAGACTAAACTTCAAAAATAAGTTCGGGCCAATTCCAGTATACGTTGGCGCCCAAGGACCCAAAATGCTGGAACTCGCAGCATCCCTAGGAGACGGCGCACTAATAAATGCTTCCCACCCCATAGACTTGGAACCCGCAACAACTAAACTAAAGGAAACACTGAGTCTAAGGGACAACTCCCAAGAATTCGATATTGCAGCCTACACAAGCTTTTCATTAGCAGATACAGAACAGGAAGCACGAAAACTCGCAGCACCCGTAGTCACATTCATAGTAGCCGCCACCCCAGCAATCGTCCTTGAGAGACACGAAATCCCAGAAGCAGACGTAAACAAATTACGAGAACTTCTCGGAAAAGGAAAAATCACAGAAGCCTTCGCCGCAGTAACCGACGAAATGATAGACGCCTTCTCGATCTGTGGAACAAAAGAGACAGTCACAGAAAAGATGATTGACCTCAAAGAAATCGGAGTATCACAAATCGTAGTCGGCTCCCCCATCGCAGACGACAAAAGCAAAGCAATAAAAACAATAGGAAACGAAATCTTACCGCTAATAAAAGAATAAAAATTTTCAAAAAACGCGAAACCCCACCCCATTCCATATATATTCAATAAAAACTCTTGGCGTGTGGGGCGTCGTGTAGAGGACTGGAAACGCTCCGCTTCCCTTTTTCCGCTTCACACAAATGGACTGTTTTTGGCAAATTCATGTGAAAATTTTAGGTGCCGAAGACATAGAATAGGCAGGCCACACCAACCACCACGAATAAAAAAATTTAGAAGTCAATACTGAACATGTGGTCCCATTCACCTAACATTTAAGGAACCCATCAAAAAACCAAAAGAACATAAAACAGATTAAAAATTCCCCATTTTCGTTCAATTAACCTTTAAAAACCATTCTCCCAAGCCATATCAAACCCATTTTTCGCAGATTTGGAAACCCTCCAGCGAGTTGGTAAGCTTCCCATTCTTCAAATTCTCCTCCTCCTTCAGTTTCCCCTTAATGTGGCAGTGAAAAATGCAGAAAACATCTCAAGAGCACAATAACAAAAGCACACCATCCAAATAACCTCAAAAAATCCACAAAATAGAGAATTATAAAACAAAACTGCCACCAAAAAATCAAATCTAAATAAAGATCCACATAAAGAGAAAACCATCACTAAAACAATAATTATTCATCCCATTTTTTGGTGGAGTTAAACTATGAAAACCCTTCCGACGCCATAATTCCTTCTCAAAAAATAGAGCCCCCTTAACTAACGTTAAATTACCCACAAAAAATACAAAAAAGCCCCCCAAACGGCTCAGAACCCTATCCCCCCTCCGAAACAAAAAAATAAAGTATGTACAATTTTTAAGTACACCAATTAGTACTAACTTACAGTCAAAAATATATATCCCTTCACAACCGTAAACACGGGTCAAAAAAGTAACTCCCACGCCCAAATAATAGGAGGCATGAAGCAAGAATGATAATTACCAAGGTAAAATCCGACGAAGAAATCAAGGAAGCAGTACAACCCTTCAAAAAACTAGTAGTGGTAGGCTGCGGAACCTGTGCAACCTTGTGCCAAACCGGCGGCGACGAACAAGTCAAAGCAATGGTTCAAAAATTGACGGACTGGGGTAAGGAAGTCACTGGCTCCATAGTTATAGAAAGCCCCTGCGACCTCAGAATCGACAAACGTGACCTAAAAAGACTTGGAGAAGCCATGACTAACGCTGACGCCCTAATTGTCATGTCATGTGGTGTTGGAGTCCAAACCATATCACAAGCCAGCGACAAAATCACACTCGCAGCTCTGGACACAGTTTTCATCGGCGAAGTTGAACGCATAGGACAATTCTACGAAATGTGCAGAGCATGTGGAGACTGCATACTAAACGAAACAGGCGGCATATGCCCCATAACAAGATGCGCAAAACACCTACTAAACGGCCCATGCGGCGGAATGAACAAAGAAAAATGTGAAGTAGGCACAGACAAAGACTGCGCATGGGTACTCATCTGGAAACGACTAAAAGAACAAGGCAGAGAAGAACTCTTCACCAAATTCAGAGAACCCCGCGACTACAGCATAAAGGCCGGACCAGTCGAAATCATATGGAAATAGGAGGAGATGAATAAAAAATGGGACCAATAACCGAAGTTTATAGCAAACTTGGAGAAAGCCTGAAATCAGGTAAGTGGACATGGACAGGAGAAATCGAACCAGAAAAAACAACCAACCTTGAAGAAGTAATCCATACCGCCAAATTACTCGCAGGACACGTGGTAGCAGCAAACGTAACAGACAACCCCCAATCATTCGGATGCATGAACAGCCTAGTCCCCTCCTACCTCATACAAAAAGAAGCCGGCCTCGAAGCCATATGGCAAGTAACCTGCAGAGACAGAAACCGCCTAGGACTCCTATCAGACATACTCGCTGCGGGCAATCTGGGAATCAAAAACATATTGGCTCTAACAGGAGACCACACCACATCAGGAGACAACCCGCAATCCATGCCAGTATTCGACCTGGACTCTGCACAGCTAGTATACATGATCAAAAAAATAATGGCGGGACACGACCTAGCAGGAAACGAAATTGAAAACCCCCCAAAATTCCACATTGGAGTTGCGGGCGCACCAGGAGCAGAACCCCTAGAACCAGAAATCCTAAAAATAGAACGCAAAATAAAAGTAGGCGGCGAATTCATACAAACCCAAGTAGTATACGACATGGAAATAGCAAAAAGATTCCTAGACGCAGTTAAGCATCTAAAAGTACCCACTCTAATAGGCATCTGCCCACTAAAATCCTATAAGATGGCCAAATGGATGGATGAATTCTGCCCAGGAATCTTCGTTCCACCAGAAATACTAGAAGACCTAAAGAAAATACAAGACGCCCCAAAAGAAGAGCGACGCCAAAAAACCGACGAATGGAACCTAAACTTCTTCGAAGGCTGGCTTAAAGAACTCAAAAAAACAACCAGCGCAGCAGGATGCCACATTATGGCTGTTGGATTTGAGTACATTGTCGCTGACATTGTCAAGCTGGTAAAGTAATTCTTTTTCCCTCTTTTTTATTATTTTTTCTGGTTGTCAGGATGCTATCTTCTTAGAGTTGGGGTGGGGTAATTTTATTTTTTTGTGGATTTTGTGAACACGTCCAAAAATTTTTTGTTTTTTTAGTGTTATTTTACTTTTTGCATGCCTGAGATAGTTGTGTGTTGGAAGCCTGTACCTTACCATTACGCCCTTAGACTGCTCGATGTGC
>JAHAWU010000119.1 GCA_018383815.1 Candidatus Jordarchaeia archaeon
CTGAGCGGAGAAGCCGGGGCCATTGGTGGCTGCTATTCATTAAACACAGAGTATCTGTTTCCATATCTTATAATAAGCGCTTATAAGAGACAAAAAACTTACCCAAAAAATCTTCCGAACATTATTGCCTTCTACCCTGCGTCCCCGCACCCATAAAACTGGGAAACCTCCTAGAAAAAAGCCTAGAAGAAACTTGGGTTCACAATGAAACACTAAACTATATTAGAAATCGAAAAGAGTTGAAGGGCTCCTGCAAAAAATGCGCCTACAACGCGATATGCGGCGGCTGCAGGTACACTGCATATATAGCTAATAAAGATTGGCTGGGCCCCGACACTTCCTGTCCCTTCGGCCCAGAAGTCTTTGCCTAAAAACTTCTGCCGATAAGCAAGCAAGCCAATATTCAAAACAGTGCAATAGTTTTTTGGAAAAATTGGTGACGGGCAAGAGACAAGACAAATAGGGATTATTTCACTCTTCTTTTATCCAATTTTTCTATGAGGCTCATTAGTTCTTTTTGAAGTTTTTCTTTGCGTTTCAGTTCTTTTGCGGTTATTATTCCTCCCTGTTCTTTTTTCTGCAACTCGTCGATTTGCATGCGGATTTCAATGAATCTGTCTCTTATGGTTTCTATTCCCTCTTTGTCTTGTGCCACTTCCCACATGGATTCTATGGTGTAGGGTACCTTGCTTAAAATTATGCTGGCTCGTATGTAGTCCATTTGAACCTTGTCATATTTGGGTTCCATCTGAGCTTTTCGAGTCGTAAAGTCCATTTCACTGATTTTTCCTTCACGATATTCTTGGTTCAGTTTTTGCAGCTTTGCGCCTAGAGTGTTTAGTTCTTCTTGAAGCTTCTCTCGCTCTCTGAGCAGCTTCATAATCTTTTCTCTCTGAAGTGCTTCAGCCTTATCTAAATCAATGAGGGAGGACAGTATTTCCAGTAGCGAAGCTTTGAAATGTGAAACTTCACCCTTCCAATCCACAAACTTTTCCCAATTTTGCTCCTCAGCCCTAGACACAAATTCACGCAGCTTCCCTCTAATCCATTTCTCCTCCTCTGCTGTGACCCCGCTGGTGATGCAGGTTGCGGTCAGTAAGTTTCCATCCTCCCGAATAAAGGTGCCAAACTCCGTCTCCAACTTTCTCAGACCGCCCTTCCTCATTTCACCAAGAAAAGTCTTAACCGCAGACATAAAGCCCGAAACCAAACTCGCATCTTGCTCCATCTTGTAAAAGTCGAAAGCCCACACAGTAACACCACTGGGAATATGATCCAAGATAATGTTCTCAAGACTAGCCATAGCCCTCAGGGGAACTAAGCGTCTCCTACGCACCCTATTAGCCACCAGTCCCCCCACAGCCACCGAACCCAAAACAGCTCCCAAAACAAGATAACGCACAATTTTCTGATTCTGCTCACCCAACATGTTGGACATTAACAGGATTAAGCCAGTTATCTCAGGATTGATTACCACGTAATACGGAGCCTTAAAATTAATAGTAATGGTGTTAGAGGCGCTAGACGCATAGAATCTCACACCACTGGCAACGAAACGAACTTCGTGGACGCCAAAATCCGTGCCAAAATCCAATATAAAACTATAAGTACCGTTTCCATAGTCAGTTCGATTATAAATGGGTAAAACTTTGGCCCCCTCATAAGCCGTAATAGTGGCTCCAGCCAACCCTAATCCTGTTTCGTTGTCATAGTAGTAAAGAGTTATTGGGACAGTATTAGGATACTCAATACTAGTCGGAAAACTAGTCACAACCAGGCCAGTAACAATCAATGGCACAATTTCCAAAGCAGTCTCATTATATCCCACCGACAATCCACCCACAAAACTAACAGTCACATTAAACACTCCATCAGTTGTAGCTGTACTGCTCACATTCCAACCAAACACCACACCAGCAACACCCGACAAAGTCTTTGTATCAGTGTAATTCAGCCTTTGGGATGGATCATAAATCCTCAGAGTTGCACTTCCACTAACAGAAGCATCAAAGCTCACAGCAATGTTAAGAAGGTCCTCTAAGGTAGCGTTTTCAACAGGGTTCTCACCCATCATGAAACCTATGCTGGAAAGATAGTTGGGAGCTGTGCAGTTCACAGTCCAGGTACCATTACCGGCAATGAAACTTATAGTATCAGGTGGGTGAGAGTCAAGTGTGACCCAATTGATACCATCGAAAGCCATCGAACTCGAATCCCCCCAATCCGAAGGAACACCAGTAATATTAATATGATTAACGCCAGTGCTAGTCAAGGGGAAAGCATCGGTAGCATCGATGGTAACATTCCAAAAAGCGTCAGTATTATTGTAAACAATAAAATTGGTTAAAGCAATGGAATTCTTAGCATAGGTTACGTTCCAGATATATGAAAAACTAACAGGGGCCCACCAAGTAGAAGCAACATCATAAAAGATATACCCCGTTGCCGAAGAAGTTTCATTACTACTATTCCAATTCCCATCACCTCTACTGACATCTGAAACCATCGAACCATTAATAGTTAAACCTACTTCTGATGGAAGGAAAATATCACTAACATTTACTTTCAGCTTAAAATCAACATCTAAAGGCGACCAGACACCAGACTGGTATTGATATGCGTATCCTCCACTGGCTGGTGCAACGTGTTTCCAGTAAAACTTTGAGGAGTCTATGTTTTCAATACCTATGAAAAAAGTGTTACTATATGTGCTGGAAGTGTTTAGGGTTTGATGGCCGAAATTAAGATCAAACCAAATGGGGTTTCCAGCGGGTATAGAAACAGATGAAATATTTTTAATCAAATTATTCGGTATGGGCACTCCGCCACCTTCAACTGCATCATATACGTAGAAATGTGCAATACTCCCCCCACCTGGTGCCCTCAAATAGACGCTAACATTATCCAAATATGCATCATTTGTCAATCTAAATGACATGGCAAGAAAGGTGATTTCTGTGTCGCCATTGAAAGGGTTAGGATTGGGTTCAATTGTAGCATTTGGTGCATTAATATCGGTGAGGGTTAGGTTTGCCCAGATGATTTTCCAGCCGTTGGGGCAGGGAATGTAAATGTCTGAGGAAGTGTTTGTGCCATTCGGCGCATTATTATAAACATTTGTTATGTAAAGTAAAGCATTTAATGGGTCTCCGCTACCCGTGTATGGTTTTGTTATGGTGCCCAAGTTATTCGGGGTTGAGTTTAGGAGGGTTGGCGATTGATTAGTGTTTGATGCGGCGAGTACGGCTATTGTCGAGATGGCTAAAAGTAGACTTAGGGTAATGGTTAGTGCTACCCTTTTTTTCAATTTTATCTTCCCCAATATGGTTTTTGTTTTTTTATTTTTGTGTATGAATTCCTTCCCATTTTTGCCCTTCAATAGTTTATTTAGGAATACGTATTTTTAAATATTTGTTACTAAAAAACATTATATATTTCAAAAATCTTTTTATAAGATTGGCGCCATTTTTTTATTTTTTGGCGCCCTTTTTTCATTTGAGCTTAAAAAGTTATTGAGTTAGAAAAAATAAAATAATAATAATCATTAATTTAAAGAAAGTTATCCACCAAAATTAACTAGACCACAAAACATCCAACACCCACATAGAGACTTAAAAAAGAAGCAGGATCAGACCAAAGGATTGAAAAATAATCATAAAAGGGGAGAAAGAATGCAAAAATTGAGTGTTTCTGGGCAGGATCTAGGCATTTTTGGGGGTGTTGCCTTCTATTTTTTTATATTTTATTTTTTTGGTTTTTGTTTTTTATGCGAAAGATTTATATATGTCTTAATGCGACCTATTACTCATAATATATCGTATTAAATAATATATCGTATGGTGAGAAAAAAATGTCCAAAAAATCCCTCCCTCAAGAACTAGTGGAAAACTGGAAAAGACAGTTACGAAAAGGAATCCTAGAACTCGCCGCCCTATCAAGCGTCGCAGAGGAAGAAGTACACGGCTACGCATTGATAAACCGCCTCAAAGAGTACGGCATCCCAGTAACTTCAAGCACAATATACCCCATACTCCAGAGGCTCACAGAAAATAACCTAATAGAGTCAAGATGGGCAGAGTTTGACCAGGGACACCCCAGAAAATACTATAGAATCACGGAACAGGGAAAACTGGTGCTCGCAGAGCTGAGGGAAGAATGGAGAAACTTTACCAACCTAATAAATTCTCTCATCCTGAAGGAAAAGAGGTGAAGTAAATGGTGAGCAAAGAAGCGGAAAAAATGATGGAAGACTACCTGAAAAAAGTGGAGAGGAGCATGACTGAAGCCAGCAAAGCCAAAAAGCAAGAGGTACTCAAAACCCTGAGAGCACACATAATGGACGCACTCCAAGACCAGAAAGGAAAAATGCCCGAAACCGAAATAGTCAAAAACACCATAAAAGACTTGGGAATGCCCAAAACAGAGAGCCTCCTCCAAAAGTTGGTACCCTTCATTATCTTAAACATCGTTGGCCTGTTCATAATAGGAGTAGAAGCCATTGCTGGACGGGGATACACCTTTTCGGTTCCCTACTTTGTATGCGTCTTCTCAGCTGTAGCAGTATGGGAAGTGTGGAGGCACACCATTGGTGAAAGATTCGAGAACAGAAGAATAGACGTCATTGGGTTCTGGCTGGTCTACCTAGTGGTTATAGGCGAGCTATTCTTAATTGAACACTACATCTTTCCAGTAATGGGTCCAGCAACCATAATGAGAGTTTTAGAATTCGTGGCGTTAAGAGAGGTACTACTTGGAGTTGTTAACCCCTCAATCTTTGTGGACTTGCTCCTGTATCAGACTCTACAATCGCTTTTGGTCGAGTTACTCCTTGGCTTTCCAGGCACAGGCGGAGTCAAGTTAACAAGCACAGTTGCACTGATCGGAGGTATCATAACAGTTCTGATGTCTGGCTTCCTGATCCTTATGCCCCAAGAGTTCCAGAGTAAAAAGTGTTCAAACTGCGGGAAAGAAGTCGAGGGAAACGCCAAGTTTTGCTGGAGCTGCGGGGAAGAACTCTCGTAGTTCAATATCCTTTTTTCTAATCTTTATCATAATGTTCTAGCTTAGATGATAAATTTTAGAATTCCTTATGGATATTACACAGGTACCCGGAGTTTTCCTGTTGATATACAGTCCCAACTGCTAAGATGAGTATGGCTACGATAAAAGCTATAAGAAGTAGAACACTAACTTAAACCACTTCATCTGGAATCCTGTGGCGTCGCCAATATTCCTCTACACCAACATACTCTACTTTTTCTACAAATCCCGTTTTTTCACTTAATTTTAATAGTATCCAGCATGAGTGTAAAACCACAAATATGAGCATCCGAGTACAAGAAATATTCCTAATAGGACCATTGGAAATATGACTGCAAATGTTTGAAAAAAGCTAAAAGAAAGTAAGAACAATGAACGAAATCAGAAGCCATACGGCACTCTGAGTTTACTCCTCTTTTTCCAAATAAATCAACAATAGAAACCATTATAGCACAAATAAAGGGAACATAAATTAGAATTTAAGAAATAGTCAGAGTAAAATTCAGTGCAAAAGAAATTGCGGGAAAATCATTTCTGAACAAAAATAATAATAGTTTCAAGTTACTGGGATCAGCTAGGTTGGAGACGGCAGACCACCATATAACTGAAAAATCAGATAATCTCCTAAAACCCAGTAGAACAGAAAGTAATAGTAAGTGATAAAGCCACCAAACATGAGTATCCCTGCGCCCATCACAGATTTTCCAGCATCCTCCAAAGGAAGTCCTCGGATAGGACTCGTTCCACATCCTCCCTGAATTCTTGGAAAAAAGGACAGACTTTAGGATACAAATAAATCTGCGGTCACTATAATAACACTATTGCAAGTAAGAAATATATTATTATGCTTATTTTTCTCATGGTTATTAAGAGAATGCGAGATGTAGTATATGGTGAAAGTAAAAGTTTACTCTACACCGGCGTGTCCTTACTGCAGGATGGTGAAGGATTTCTTAAAGGAGAGAGGAGTGGAGTTTGAAGATATTGACATCTCTAATGATGAGGAAGCCGTAAAAGAATTATTCCAAAAGTCGGGAAGGTTTGACGTTCCTCAAACCGAGATAAACGGAAAAATGATACTGGGATTCAACAAAGAAGCCTTGGAAAGCGAGTTAGAAAAACTGTCGTCTAAATATTCAAACAATGAAAAACAAGCGACAGCGGGCAATAAGAGACCCAACTATTGATATCAGAAAATTAACAGACTATCCTTTTTTAAGTTCCAGCTTTTGTATTAAAAACAGGAGAAATGCTATTTAGTAGAGGAAGTTAAAAATATTGAGGCTTCTGAATCATTTTTTCCACAATGAAAAAATTCCTTTATAAAAGAGGCTCCATAAGGAGGATAAACATAAATTTTTTTTAGAAACTTCAATACTATAAAAACCTACATAAGCTTCGCTTCTTAGAAAGCATGAAAAATGTTTTTCATAGAAAATAAAAAGTAGAGAGGGAGGGGATGTTTGAATTTGTTACTTTGCTTCGGGACGGGTGTCTTTTAGGAAGATAACTATTGCGATTAGTGCTATGCCAACTACCACCACGAAGAGTATGGCTCCAAAGAATGCTCCGGGGAGGATTAGTGGTGCGCTGGGTATTAGGCTGAACCACCAAGCTTTGCTGACTGCGGTGAGGTAGCTTTGCCAGTAGTACACTTGGGATAAGAGGTAGGAGAGGGAGGAGGTTTCCAGCGACTCCATGACTAGTGGTCCTACAGCGCCGCCCAGGTTTCCTAGGGTGTATAGGCCTCCTACGGCGAGGCCGGCCAGCATGGGTCCGATTGCCCTTGTTTCCATTGCGACTTGGAAGGATATGGGCATGGCGGAGAGTAGGAAGAATCCTAGGAGGAAGGCTGCCAGCATTATGATCCAGCCGCTCATTGTCCCTATGATGTATACGAGTGGGGGTGTTACTATTGCTGTGAGGACTATGAAGGGCTTTCTTCTTTTTATCTTGTCTGATATTGTGGGGAGAATTAGGCAGCCGAAGATTCCGCCGAAGGTGATTAAGGCACCTACTGTTCCTCCTGTAATTTGTGACTGTGACACTATAATTGGTAGGAGGTAGGGGTTGGCTTGGGCTAGGTATACTTCAACGAATTTTTCGAGTAGTGGTGCGTTTGAGGAGACTATGTTTTGTATCCAGGTTGTTAGGCCCAGATAAACTATGAAGCCTACGAAGAATAGTGCTGAGAGTACCCAAAACTGTCTTACTCTCAGTATTCGACTGAATCCTGCTCTTAAGGGTACCTCCTTTTCTTCAACTCTTGGTTCTGGGGGTAGGGGTGGCTTCTCTCTGGCGACTGCGAAGAATATGATTGCAACAATGACTGCCATGAACCCATAAATGAGGCTGAGGTTTCTTAGGCTCTCATAGGCGTTAAAGAGGGGGTTGCCTAACATGTTTACCAGTACTGGGGAGAGGAATAGTGGAACCATGAGGCCCACGAATTGGGATAATACTCCTATTCCTTGGGCTGTTGCGCCTTCCTTGAAGGGGAACCATTGGGTTGTTAGTTTTGAGATGCCGTCAAACACGAAGAGGCCGACTGTGGTTATTGCTATTTGGCTAATGAGCAAAGTTACAAGGTCCGGCGCGAAGGCTCTCAAAACCCCTATTACCGCGAAGGCAATGGCGCTGAATCCGCTGGTTTTTTTCCAACCCCACTTATCAACACCAGCACCGAAAGGAAACGATAGTACGAAGGACACCAGAGGCCCCTCGATGGTTAAGAGGGCAATTAAGCTTTGATCCGCAAATGGTCCGAAGGCGAAAGCCACTGTTTGAGGTATTGTTGCAAACTCAATCCATAGGAGCTGGGTAATGAAGAAAACCAGACAGTATGAGCCTAGCACTGCCCACCGGCGTCTATAAACTTGGTAACTGGCTTTGCTCATTTTGATTACCTCAAATTTTTGCCTTTTCTTTGGAGGCAACCACTATTTAAACTATACGATTATGTAACAAAAACATAATTTAATATAAAATTATAAATATATTAAAAATAGAAAAATTATTAATTTTACTAAAATAACATTTTTAAAAGGAATAAACTATCCATAACATTTTTAAAAAGAAAACCTCACAAAATCAACCCACAACCATCCCCCACCAAAAAATAAAGGAACCGCGACGATTTTCTTCTCCAAAAAAGGGTAAATGCATATAACTATTAGGATAAGAAATGGAAGAATAAGCATAAAAAATAGAATTGGAACATCCATATGTTCAAGCTGCACTCCTATTTATGGGGATTCCCCTTTTTTGTGGCTGGGTTCTTGAAGGGAAATCCCCCATTTTTAACACAAAAATGTATAAAATGGGAGCTGGAAGGCATGCAGAAGCAACAGGGCCAGGGCGGGAACGCCACAAAAACCAGTCATGAGGAGTCCTGTTTGAACATATGGGGAACATACCCTGCTCGCGAACTCGCTTCGAAAAAAACTCCCTGTTTTTCGAAAAAAGCTTCATTTAGGGCATTCTTCACCAGCTATAACTGCTTATAAAAAAGGCCAAAAACAGAATTATTGAGGGCTCCAGTGGCATAGCACTGCGTTCCCAGTCGCAACTGCTTAAGCAAGTACAAGAGGTTTAAAAAGTCTTATAATGGAATTCAGCTCATGTCCAATCCGGTAACCTAATTATTGGAGGATTAATAATTGGATGAGATTTATAGAAGGCTTAGAGAGAAGCTTGACCAAGTCCCAATTGGATTTCCAGAAGGCAAAGGAGCAATCGACATTCTCAAAAACCTTTTCACCCCTGAAGAAGCGGAACTGGCCCTCAAACTTCCCATGATTACCAAATCTCTCGAGGACATAGCCGCCGAACTAAACGAAGACCCCACAACTCTTAGAGAGAAGCTTGAAGGTATGGCAAGTAGGGGAACAGTTTTAGCAATAGAAAAAGAAGGAAAAAGGCTTTACCGACTGCTACCCTCTGTGGTGGGGTTTTGGGAGACCCCCTTCTGGCCGGGAAGAAGGGATGGGAGAACACAAAAACTTGCTCCCCTATGGAGAAAATATTTTGAAGAAAAATTTGCCCACGAAGTGGGAGACAGGAAACAGATCATATTCCGCATCATACCCGTAGACATTGCCATATCACCCAAATCCATGATAACTCCATTTGAAGATGTTCTAGAACTCCTCAAGCCATTAAACTACTTCGCAGTTGCCCATTGTCCCTGTAGACAGATTGCAGCCTTTACCGGCGATGGATGCAACCACTCACTTGAGGTATGCCTACACTTTGACAGTATGGGAGAATACATGGTAAAACACGGAATGGCGAGAGAGATAACCCGAGAAGAAACCATAAAAATTCTTAGAAAAGCCAACGAGGAAGGGCTCGTCCACATGACTGACAACCACCAAGGAAAAATCACCACGATATGCAACTGTTGCGGGTGCTGCTGCATATTCTTCAGGATGCTTAAAGAAATGAATCTACCCAGAGCAGTGGCAAAATCCAACTATGTAAGCAGGATAGATACCGAGCTATGCGCTGCATGCGGAACCTGTGCTGAGCGTTGCCCCATGCAAGCAATAAAGGTAGATGATTTTGCAGTGGTAAACGAGGAAAAATGTGTGGGCTGCGGAGTCTGCTACCCTACCTGCTCCCAAAAAGCCATAATACTTGTAAGAAAGCCTGAAAATAGAATCGTAGAAATTCCAGACAGAAAAACATACATAAACAACCTCCTCAAAGAAAAGGGACTAATCCCATAAACCAGAAAATAACCCCTTCCAAAAAGTAAAAAAATGCTCGCGTGGAAAAACCAATACACATTTGCCCTTTGTCCCAATCATAATTCCTAGTGAATCTCTTAAAAAAATAAGCGTATTTGCGTTAGACAATTGATATATTTCTGCTTCTCATGGGATGTTTTATAAGACAGGTGCCCAATTATTTTATGGTTTGACAAGCGAAAGTTTCGCATCTTATTTCCAACTCTACTAAGGATGGTGGACTAGTGGAGGCGTAGCCTTGTTAGTTTTGGGAGTTGATGGTGGGGCCACAAAGACTGTATGTGTGGTGGCTGACGAAAATTTCAAAATTTTAGGAGTGGGACTAGCTGGTTCCAGTAACTATCACGTGGTAGGATTAGAAGCAGCCCAGAAGAGTGTCGCCCAAGCCCTCAAGCGAGCCATTCCCCCAAAGCTCAAAAACAGTATTGACATCTGCTGTTTTGGCATAGGTGGTCTCAACACTAAACTGGACAAAAAGATAATCTCAGGATTTATAAAGCCCCTAGTGGCTGCCAGAAAATTCATATTTGTTAATGATGTTGTTATTGCATTTCACGCCGCTACCTGCGGAGGGCCCGGAATTGTCATGGTTGCGGGGACTGGTTCCATAGCCTACGGGGTCAACCCAGAGGGAGAAGAGGGGGTTGCAGGTGGCTGGGGTTGGCTCATAGGGGACGAGGGAAGCGCTTTTTACATAGCAAAAAAGGCATTAATGTGTGCTTCCAAGGCTTACGACGGCCGCGGGAAACCTACAAGTCTCGTGGAACTCTTCTGCAGTCACCTAAAAATTTCCAAGTTTGAAAATATTATCTCAAAGGTTTATGAAGAAATGAAACCCAGAGACCTAGCATCCCTGGCTCCACTGGTTACCCAAGCCGCACAAAACGGGGACGACGTAGCCCAAAACATACTGGAGGATGCGGCGAGGGAACTGGCACTAACAGTTAAAGCCCTAGCAGAAAGACTAAACATGAAGGGGCGCTTCACTGTGGGAGCAGCGGGCGGTGTTTTCAAATCCCAACCTGTTTGGAAATTATTCCAGAGCGAAATCCAAAAACAGGTTCCCGGAGCTGAGTTAACTAAACCATTAGAGTACCCCGTAATTGGAGCCCTAATTATGGGATTCAAAGATCAGAAGGTGATGGTAACTCCAGGGGTTAAGGATAAACTTGAGAAGAGTTTGAGAACTTGGCTTGAAAAATAACTATTTTATATTTTTACAACTTTTTTCAGGTGGCGGGGGGCATCCGGGTTTAGGCCCCTACCCACGCAGTAGTGGTAGGCAAATACCTGTAAAGGAATTATTTGAATCGTGGGGGAGAGCGTGTCGTCCACTTTGGGGATAGTAAGGGTTTGGTTGGCTGATACAGTGGCTCCGCTTGTTAATGCTAGAACCTTGGCCCCCTTCTCCTTTATCTCTTTGATGAGTTCCAGGTATTCCTTGCTGGGTCTTTCTGGAACCAAGCATATCACAAGGGTTTTCTCGTCAGCAACTGCCATTGGGCCGTGTCTAAACTCCAGTGGGTGGTAGGCTTCAGAGTGAACGTAGGATGTTTCCTTAAGTTTTAGGCTTCCCTCAAGGGAGGCTCCGTAGCTCGACCCTCCTCCCAAGAAAATGAATTTCTGCTCCTGGCAGTTTAACGCTAGTTCACGCACCTTCTCATTCAAAGTGAGGGTTTCCTGGGCGAGTTTGGGAATTTTCCTTGCCTGGCTTAACTGTTTTCCCACTTCTTTGCCTCTGTTTTGGGCGTAGTGGAGTGCTAGGAGCTGTAGAGCGTAAACTTGGGTGGTGAAGGTTTTCGTCATTATAACACTTTTCTCTTCTCCGGCGTTAACTGTTATTGCTAGTTTTGAGTTTCGGGCCATGCTGCTTTCGCGGGTATTTGTGATGCTCACTGTGAGTGCTCCAAGCTGGTTTGCTTTGGAGATTGCTCTTACTGTTTCTGTGGTTTCGCCTGAGCGGGAGACTCCTAAGGCTACTGCTGGGCTTTTGGCTTGTGGTGGAGGATACTCATAGAACTCGGAGGAGGGTGTAACGTATGCGTCGACTTCGGCAAAGGTTTCTAGGGCGGATTTTCCGCAGAGGCAAATATAATGGGAGGAGCCGCACCCAAAAAGGTAGAATCTATACTCTTTTTCGGAGAGAATTTTGGCAACCTTTTCAATGTTTTCTTCTTCAAGGAGAGTTCTCCTGAGGGCTTCGGGCTGCTCATAGATTTCCCTTAGCATATAGTGTTCCATACTGTCACCTCACCTTTGCACCTGAAAAAGGGGGAAGTGGACTCCCTCCCTAAAAACATAACAGTTGGGAATCCAGAATACTTCCCTGTGCCTTCACCATGAGGTTCCCCACTGAGCGGTAGAGTGGGATTTGTTCACCCAATGGGTTTCATTATATTTTCAATTCGTTTCGTCTTTAAAAAGGTGAGGGCTTCTTCATGATTCCGTTTCGACGCTGTGCTCCTTTGCCACATTTTACTTTTTTCAAAAAATTGCCTAGTGTCCCTAAATAGTTTATTTAATGTTGTTAGTTCTTTGTGGTGCTATCCGGTAAGTTAACAGCTCTTGTAGGCTCCACACGTGGTCTGTCACTCCGGCTGACATGGCGGG
>JAHAWU010000121.1 GCA_018383815.1 Candidatus Jordarchaeia archaeon
GGTCTCCCTCCCTCATTTCATGGGGAGGCGTTCGCCCCAGGGAACGGATGAAGCAGGCACATTTCTCTGTACTTTGTACTTGATGAGGAGGTTTCTCACGGCGATTTATGTCCCGGTCCTCCTCCATTCCACACTTTGGGTACTTCATCAACCTATACCCTCCCAAGGCTTCTTCTTTAGCTCAAACCCCGCATTCTGGGCATAGGGACAAGGGGTGCCTCGGGCTTCAACCTACACCACGGTTAACGTATTTCAGCTTCGTCACTTCACTCGTGGTGTAGAGCTTCTCCATGGCCAAGTGTATAAGTTTCGAAAATTAGTAAACTTTACTCTAAATAGAAGCAGTTTTACCCCCCCCACAAACCTGCTCCAAAGAAGCATAAAAATCCACGGATTCGAAGAAACCATTCACAGAATTCTGAATACTTGAAGAGCCAAACAGTTAGTGGAAATGATGATGATGCTGGGCTCACCCTAATGCCTTTTCGTCATTTTTCACCTGTCGGCACTCTCTGTAGTTCATTGCCCAGTATCTAATCTCTAAAATAGCGATTTCCTATTTTAATTTTTTACTAAATTTAAATTGGGCATAAAAAGTTTTTAGTGAATTTTTGGTATTGGGGCGTGTTTGGACACAATGGTTCCCTAGAAAAAGAGGGTCCATATGTTCAGACAGGACTCCCTATGACTGGTTTTTGTGGCTTTCCCACTCTGACCCCCCGCCTCTGTATGCCTTCCAGTCCCATTTTTATACATGTTTGTGTTAAAAACAGGGGGGGAGTTTGCCTCAAGAAAACAGAAGCAAAAGCAGTTTCGACAAACAGGAGTGCCGCTTGAACATATGGAAAGGGGGTTAGGTTTTAATCGGAGAGAAGCTCTATTAGGGCTACTTTTTGCAAAATGGGGAATAAGTGGGGAGACCCAAAAACACACGCAGAAGACAACTCGAAGCCTCAGTCCGAAGACGTTCTCCAACGGCTTCGAAATACTTTCTACGCCCGAATACTTTAGAAAAACTACATGCTTAAGGCGGGTTTCCTTCCTCCCGTGTTTGAAAACAGGGGCTTCCTGCGAAGAGAGGTTGTGAAAAGTTAGCATAAATGGTCACTATCTCTCCTGCTTTATGACATTGAATTGTGGGGAGGGGTGGCAAATGTTCCTGGTTTTTATTAGTTGGTTAGGTTTGTTTTAGTAGCCTTTTTGTTTCTTCTAGTTCTTTTTTTAATTCTTCTTTGGTTTGCATTGGGGGCCATATGTTTTTTTCGCGAATGTACTCTATGAATTTCCATATGGTTGTGTTTGCCATTTTTGCTCCTTCCTCCACGCTTATTAGTCCCTTTTGGTAATTTTCCGCTGCCTTTTCTAGCCTGTGTCCCATTATTTTTGACAGGATCCATTTTCTGATTAGTGTTGCTTTGTCGATGTTTTCTTCTCGGGCTATCTCCTCCAAAATTTTTGCATCTTTTTCTTCCAGCCTCGTCGAGACCAATTTACTCTTCTTCATTTTTCGTCACCAATATTTTCGAGTATAAAGGTGATGCGTTCCGGAGTTGTACCTCCAACCGTTAAGAGTCGGTTTAATGCATCCAGCAGTTCCTTCCTGCTGATAAGTTTGTTGAGATAAGCACATAGAAACATTAGATCTGTTTGAATGACTTTTGCGTCGCGGTTAAACATTTTTTGGTATGCTACCCTATCAGAAGTGACCGCCAGGGCGTTTTTTTCCACCGATAAAGTGTAAGTGCTTGCTTCTCCTTTTCCAGCAAAGTAATCAATTTCTTTTGATATGTTTACTTTTCTCTAAACCTATCAAGGACCACATATAAGTGAGAAATCAGCCCCAAAAACAGTCCTTTTTTAGAGAAGCTATTTTTTATGGGGCTTTGTGTCTCTCATTTTTGTTTTTTGGAGTTTATTTAGTAGTTCGCTTATTTCATCTGTGAAGTAGTTGAAAAGTATTAAGCCTTCCTCTGCTATTTTTATTGCCTGGTCTGTTTTTCCATCCTTTTCCAGAAGCTGTACATATGAGAAGAATAGATCCACGTCTTCGCGGTAGTATTCCTGCAGGAGTTTGTAGAGTTCCTCTTTTCCAATTTCACCGAGTGCTTCTAGAATAGCGGTCTGCATGGTTAGGAGGCCTATAGCGTTGTAGTATTTTTGAGAATCTTTATTCTCTGGGATCGTTTTTGGGAGATGTGGTCCAAGCAGTTTCTTCCAGTATTCCAGATCCTCTTTGGAGGTGCAAAATTGTTCAAGCGCGTACTCGTAGATTTCTTGAGAGAAGTCTGGGTCGCCTTCAAGATACCTGTTAAACAGATAGTTGATGTATCCTTTTCTCTCATCGTGTTTTAGCCCCGCCTGCTTCAAGCATTTCACAAGTTCTTCAACAGTGTGGCTGAATTCTCCGCTGTAGTATCCGTCAGAATCGTCCACCACCTCCATGTTTTCGGCTATTACTTCGGATAGGGCTTGATAGATTTTCGCCGCCTCTCTAAGATTTCCCCTTTGAATGAAGCTTTCCGCTAAGTCTTGAATTTGGTTAAAGTCAGCTTCTGTCACGCCATGCTTGTCAGCGGTTTCTTCATATAGTAGGTTTATCTCTTCCTTATACTCCTGAATGCTTTTCTCTCCCCCTCTGTCTGCGAAGTAAATTTTGAAGTGTGCTTTTAGCTTCGGGTCTTCTCTAAACATCCTTCTTAGGAATTCCTTCAACTCCTTCAAACTCACCCTATCAAGAATGTTGTTTATTACTTCTTCCTCCTTTTCCCTTTTCCCACCTTCCTGATAGTTTTTTAGTGCGATTAGAGTTGCAACTATGTGTTTACAGTAGCCGTCCCCCTCATAGGGGCAGTTGCACCGCGCTTTGAAATCATCGTCCAAACGTATGGTGACCCTGTACTTGTGCGTGCCTGCAACCACAGCTTTAACAGTATTTCCTACAAAGTCAAGCTTCTCAACCCGGCCCTCCCTATAATATCTCAAACCACGCTCAAAAGAGCCCTCCGTACACAAACTTTGTATCTCCTCCATCGTCAACTCCAAAAAAAACCACCCTAAAGGAAAGTTTCTCTCCAATCACTTAAATGTGACGAGACTCGTTGGGGAGCGATATCTTCATAAATGTGTTTTCCCAAGAAAAATTTTAAAACTGTTTTTTGGAGGGAGAATTTTTTGGCTGCTGCAAGAAAGCCGGTTATTGTTTCTCTGGATGCCGGAGGAACCATGACTGACACTGTTATTGTTGATAGTGAAGGGAATTTCATTACTGGGAAGGCTCTTACTACTCCAAGCGATGAATCCATTTGCTTTGCTAACTCGGTTCAGGACGCTGCAAGCTACTGGAATATGAGCATCGGTGAGGTACTGTCTCAGGTGGACTCAACAATTTACTCAGGCACCACTATGATTAACACCTTATTGACAAGGTCTGGGATTAAGGTGGGTCTGATCACCTGCAAGGGGTTCGAGGACATGGTTTTAATGGAAAGGGGCCTTGTGTGGCTGGGTTACTCCTACCAAGACCGGTTGCACGTGGCGACCCACATTCACAATGAGCCCTTAGTGCCCCGAAACATGGTGATTGGGGTTGAGGAGAGAACGGACATGTTGGGCATGCCAGTGATTCCCCTCAACGAGAAAGAGGTGGAAAAGGGTGCAGAGAGACTCCTGGACCTTGGTGCAGAGGCGGTTGCCATAATGTTTCTTTATTCTCACCTAAATCCCACACATGAGAGAAGGGCTGGAGAAATAGTGAAGGAAGTAGCTAAAAAGAGGGATAAGGATTTACTGGTTGTTTTGAGTTCTGATGTGGCACCCATTATGCGGGAGTACTCGCGGCTCAACAGCGTCCTCATCCAAGCCTATGCTGCTGAGCCTTCCAGAAAACAATTGTTGAAAGTGGAGGAGAGAGCAAAGAAGGAGGGATACAGGTTTAACCTGCTAACAATGCTCTCATACGGAGGACTTGTGGACGTAAGGTATCGCCGCCTTTACGAAACGCTAATCAGCGGCCCCATAGGAGGAATGTTAGGAGCCCAATATGTGGGAGGACTCCTTGGAATAAGAAACATTGTGAGTACGGATCTGGGTGGAACAAGTTTCGACGTTGGTATAATAAAAGATGGAATAATTCCCATGCTCCGAGAGCCCGATGTGGCCCGATTCCGCTTGAATCTACCAATGGTTATGATGGACTCAATTGGGGCGGGCACAGGCACTGTAATAAAAATTAATCCCGAAACCAAAAGGCTCACCCTCGGTCCAGAAAGCGCCGCCGCTAGAGTGGGAATGTGCTACGATTATCACATGCCCACAATCTGTGACTGCGATGTGGCTTTGGGCTACCTGAATCCCGACAACTTTCTGGGAGGAAAAATTAAACTGAATAAGGATAAAGCATTGGAAGCCTGTAAACAAATAGCAGATGTCTACGAACGCGATGTTTACGAAACTGCTATGGGCATCATTGATCTGGTGAACAGCCATATGAGAAGCCACATTTACGCTATGCTCTTGGCGAGGGGATACAACCCCGCTGAGTACACATTGATGTCTTATGGTGGCGCAGGTCCACTACACTTGTGGGGATATGTGGAGAACATACCCTTCCAAAATGTTATAACCTTCCCCTTCGCCGCCGTCTTCTCAGCTTTTGGCATATCCACAGCTGATTACTCGCACCGTTACCACAAGAGTATACTTGCCCAGGTTCTGCCCCCCAGCGATCCTAAAGCAGCGTTCATGAATCAGTTGGCGCAGTCGGCTATCAACTCCGGGTGGGAGAGTTTAGAGCAACAAGCCCTCTCTGAGTTAAGAGCAGAAGGCGTTGACTTAGAAAAGGTGAAATTTGACCATCTCTGCTATGTGCGCTACGCGGGCCAGCTAGACGACCATGAGGTGGTGTCCCCAGTAAAGAGGGTGGAAAAGGCTGAAGACTTAAAAAAGATAACGGATAAATTTGAGGAAGTATACGAGAGCATCTATCCCAAAGCAGCAAAGTACCCTGAAGCCGGCTACCAGATACTTGAAGTGGGGCTAGTAGCACGCGTGGAAACCAAGAAACCAATAATACCCAAAAGAAAACTGGGAAGCAGAAAGCCCTCAGACGAGGCGTTCAAAGGTGAAAGGGATGTCTTCCATAAAGGAAATTGGACCAAATTCACAATATGGGACATGGAAAAGCTTCACGCAGGAAACATAGTAGCGGGACCCGCCATACTAGAACACCCCACAACGACATTGGTGGTGCCCCCGGCATACAAGGTGAAATTCGACGAACATGAATTCATATGGTACTCTAAAGCATAAAAAGATGGAGTAAGGGAGGTTTAAGAATATGGGAATTGGTTATGGAAAGAAGACCCTAATGGAACTCTTGGAGGAGGATGAGAGACTATTTAGGGAAACTAAACACTATTATGGAATCAAAGAGCTGAAAAATAAGGAGGAAGACCCTCTAAAGTATGAAAGATTCCACTCAAGACTTCTAACCTCAGTTATAGGGGCGAGAGAGAGTGTAAAATTTGTAGCCGCCTCACCAGCAGTGAGGGAATACGGAGAACTAGTGTTTGGACTATATACACCGGAGGGTGACACCGTAGCCTTATCAACGGGCATACTAGTACACGTTCATACCATGTCGGCATTCGCCAAGTGGATGATTCGAAACAATTATGAGGAAGAGCCGGGCATCAGGAACGGCGACGTGTTTGCCAACAATGAAACCTGGGCGGGCGGCGTACACACTGCAGATGTGCAGACCCTTATTCCCATTTTTTACAGGGATGAGCTTATAGGCTGGGCTGGTGGAGTAACCCACGAGCTTGAAGTTGGTGCCCACGAGCATGGAAGCATGAGCATATTTAGTCCGGAGAGATTCGGAGAGGGATACCACATAAGCGCGGAAAAGGTGGGGGAAAACGATGAATACTACAATTACTATCTGAATAAAATACGGGTTAGCAGCAGAATGCCCAACTGGTGGATAATGGATGAAAAGGCTCGCCTAGCTGGTTCCATAATGATTAGAAACGAGGTATTACGGGTAATTGAAGAGTTCGGAATAGACTACTACATGAGAACAATCCGCGAGATAATAGAAGATGGGAGAAGGGAGTTTCTAATCAAAATCAAGGAAAGATTTGTTCCCGGCAGATTCAAAGCCTCAGGATTCCAGTGCCAACCTTGGAAGGGGCTGCCACACTTACACCCCCTGATTAGAGAAGACATGGTCAACCAAGTTCCAGTGGAGGTTAATGTGAACGCTGATGGCACCATACACATAGACTTTGAGGGCTCCAGCCCCTGGGGCTATCACCCCTACAACTGCACACCCTCAGCCATGGACGGAGGTTTATGGGTAACAATAACACAGATTTTCGCTTATGATGGAAAAGTGAATGATGGAGCCTATCTCTGCGTTACCCAACACTTACCAAAAGGTTCCATTGTAAATGCGGATTACAAGTATGTAGCCACATCCATTGCTTGGGCCACCCTGATACCCACATATGCGCTTATCGGCAGTCTACTTGCGCAGGGATACTTTGCGAGAGGATTCCTAGAAGAGGTCTTCATTCCCTCAGCAGCAAACTCGCTTTACAATGGTGGGGGAATAAATCAGTTCGGAGAAACCGTAGGCCTATCAGTATTTGAAATGGCCGCCTGCCAGAGTGGCGGAAGAGCAGTTATGGATGGAATAGACTGCGGATACACACTCTGGAACCCAGAGTCAGACCAGGGAAACGCTGAGCTATGGGAACTCCTGGCTCCCATAGTCTACCTAGGACGCAGGTTCATTCCCAACTCTATGGGACATGGAATGTACCGGGGTGGCACCGGCTGGGCCTCACTCTGGATGATATGGAACACCAGCCGCTTCAACATAGCCTGCTCGGGACAAATATCAAAACAGCCTTGGGTCCCGGGATTGTTTGGAGGCTACCCCGGACCAGCGTGGCACGGCATAACTGCAATAGACACCAACATGGCAGAACTAATCCAAAAAGGAGAAACACTTCCACACACATTCAACGATGTGTTAGAAATGGTGAAATCCAATAAACTCCAAGCGAAAAAATTCGACATCCATAACCGCCCCTACTGGGAAGATGTGAAGACATACGACCTAGTGGGCATATTCTACACCGGCGGAGCAGGCTACGGAGACCCCATCGAAAGAGACCCCGAACTAGTTCTAAAAGACTTAGAGGAAGGGAAGCTCACTGCGGATTTCGCGGAGAAAATGTATGGAGTGAAATGCAGCTTCGACGAGAAAAGCCGGAAATGGGTTTACGATGTGGAAGCCACAAAAAAGCGGAGAGAAGAAATCAGGAAGGAACGCTTAGCCAAAGCAGTACCTGCCAAGGACTGGTATCTCAGTGAACGTGAAAAAATTTTGAGAAAAGAATTACCCGACGACATCAAGAGAGGCTTGAGAGAGTGTATGACAATTTCTCCCAAGTGGGCTAAAGAGTACAGGGAATTCTGGCAGCTCCCAGAAGAATTTACCTTCTAGTAACGGGGTGATGAGAAATGTCCGAATATTCTCTGGAAGTAATTAGAGACCTAGTTAATAGAAAGCTTCCCTGGTATATTCTTAAGGAAATGATGAGCGCTCCCAAGGATAAGGACCGATTCGACAAATACATCAAAGTTTTGCAGGAAAAAGTGCCCTGGAAAGAGAGAATCCTTCTACCCATACATGAACACCTCTACATCGTTGAGAAGAACGGCGAAGCCATAGTTAAGGCCAAGTGTGGATACGAGTTCGGCGATTATCGGGAAAACTGGCTCCTTAAAACCCTAATCTACGTCAGGGACACCCCCGAAAAATTCAGAGAAGTCTACCCCATTCTCGCAACCCACGAACCCAAACTCCAAGAGTTGAGGGAACACATCTGCCCAGGATGCGGCGCTATGCTCTACGTTTACGGAATCAACCCTGGGGGAATGGTCAACTTCCTATTCCTACCAGACCTAGGCTCATTCTACAACGACTGGCTCGGAAAACCCATCCCCGGAGTAAAAGACCAATCCAAAGGCGTCCAAGACAAAACCATAGAAATGATAAAAAAATGGGTAGAAAAAGAAAAGAAGTAAAAAAGCAACAAACCACCCAACAGTCATTCCAATGGAACATCAATCACACACATTATTCAACATCGAAAAATACTAATTCAACGATTCGGTGAAAACCCACATAAGCTTTTTAGACAAATTAGATTCCCGAAGGGTCACTGGAGCCCCCCTTTGCCTCCTACCTCTCTCGGCTTGCAATTCCCCCTAAGAAATTGTAAAAGTCTTTTATCATTGGTCACCTTGACCTCCACAAAAAGGGGGATAAAAAGGGGGGATAATAACGCTTTTTTTGGGGGAAAAGAAGGCTTCATCAGCCGTTCCCGCCAGAGACGACAAATGACAAAAAACTTTTCAAAATTATTACCCCAACCTCTTTTTAATGGTCAATTTTGGGTTCTATCCCTCGACGGATACCCTTTAAAATCCGCATATAGGGCGATGTTCTCATTTGTCTTGAGCCCACAAAAGGAGTTTAATGGTGCTTCCCTTTTTCAGATGGAGGGGTATGCGGTTTTTCCTGCTAGGGTATTTTGGATGTGTGTTAATAATTGGTTATTTAGGGAAAACATTAATTGTGTGCGAAGCGAATATTTAATTATTGGAGTTTATGTGGTGATGGTTGTGAGCGTCTGGGTAGATGAAACTAAACGTATCCTCGAGATAATAAAGAATCAGAAGCCCAGGGACAGGTTGGAATACGTTGGCTCCCTCGCCGACTTGAACATAGCCCTTGCCAGATCCGTCAACGGTTGGGATGAGTGGCTTAGAAACCCCCAAATTATGACCTTTCTGACAGAAGAAGAGTTACAACAAGTCTACGAAAAGTTCAAACCCATAGTAATCAGCTTCCTAGAACTAGACATATGGATCACAGAAAAAAAGATTTCCGAACAAACATAAAGCACGGAACCACATATTCACAAACCGCAGAAAAATGGTGCAAGTTCCAGCTATTTTCCTATCCTGAGTGCAAAATGTTCTTTAAACCCTCGCTCCCTCCTCTTTTTCGAGAATAGGTTATATAAATATAACTCCCGATTTTTCGGTTCTAAACCATTCCGCCCGCCTATCTGTACCATCCTCTCCCAAACGGGCTATTAGTAATCGTTTAACCACCATTTAATGCTTCAGAATCGCCAGTTATTTCCTAACTTCCATAACTTTAGCTCTAGGAATCATCTCGAAATGGTGGTCTCTTCCAGAAAAGCGCTCCTGGAAAGTCCTTTAAAGGGTAGCTACTTATTAAATCAGCCTATTTTTTCGGGGGGCAGAAGGGGCTTAACGAATGTTTCACTGATTATGTTCTTTGAGGAATCGGTTGGGCTCATTTGCAGTCAAAAAAAGGGGAGGGGAAGAGTTTGTTTGTGTTTATCGCCATTTGGAGAAAAATACTATGTAGGCTACCACTTCTTCTAGGTAGTTGTCTATGTTTTCGTCTGTGTAGCCTATGGCTGTTCGGCTGCTTGTCATAATGGTTTTTCCATGGAAGTAGAGCTGTGTTGAACCCGAGGAGTACATAATCCTATCTCTTTCGTATCTTCCTATGGTGCTTCTGCTAGAATTCATAATGTAGCCTCTTTCAACATAGCCTATGGTGCTTCTGCTGGAGTTCATCACCCTACCGCTCTCAACGTAGCCAAGGGTGCTTCCACTACTCGTCATTATTCTACCTCGCTCCACACGGGCAAGGGAGGACCCTTTACTATCCTTAATATACAATTTTTAAAAACCTCCACATTTTTGAAATTTATAGCTCAGGAAGGGTGGAAAAAAAGGGAACATTCAAATCGGGGAGGCATGGAGTTTACAGGGCTTCTTTAACTGTTTAATTTTGAAATCACTTTCCACCCTTAAGAGAGCCCACATGGTTTAAGGATAATAAAAACGAGATATATAACCATTTTTGACAACAAAATATAGTTTATCCAAGCCAAGGCTAGGGGGAATGGCAAAACATTCAAAAGTAGAAAGCTTTAGCCGCCTTCGTAGAGCTGCCAATAACTTCCAGATGTTGCAACACAGCTAAATCACTAAAGAACTAGAAGTTCTGAAAATCAATAAAAATGTGATGGGCATTAAGTAAAGGGAGGGAACCTAAAAAAGGTTCAAAAACTAACTAGTTTAACGCTGTCAGGTTGGGGCAAATTGTTGTACTTGGTATGTACTTTCCACATCTTATGCATACAAATCCCAGGGGCTTTTCATGTTCGCTTTTGTATAGGGCGTCGCATTCACCCAGTTCTCCGTCGCCGCAGAGGTGGAGGAATATAATGTTGGACCTGTTTCCACAAATGTAGCATTCATAACTGTATTCCACAGAGGATACCCTTTTGTTGTTGAGGGTTACCACAAATTTTTCTATGAGTGGCCTTCTGCAAACTCCGCAGGCGCAAATTACTTCCTCAGGAATTATTGTTGTGGGGCAACCGCAGCGGGGACAATTTTTGTAGGGTTTCTTAATACTGATTCCAAAAAATGTTTTAACTTCCAGTTTCTGGTACCAGGCACACCACCTGCACATTTCAATTAGCACATTACTCTTACCTGTTAAAATAGTCTTTTTGGAAACATTTACCTGTCCAGCCTCTTTGCGCATCGCTTATCCCTTCCATGGAAGGTGAAAGGATTAGTCTCCTAGGCTACCTCTTTTGCCTACTCTGCCCTTATAAAGACCACAACTCATTTTTCCAAAATAGTGTGCGGAAAATTCCCAGACTCAAGTCCTGGGGAGGGTTAAAAGCGGTACATTCCAACGATTTCTTCCCTTCTACGTAGTTTTCTCTCTCCCGTAGGTCTAAGATGAACCTCCACCCATTTTGAACATGCTGGTCGGGAGGCTGACTCTATTCTTTGAAAAAAGTGAATGATAAAAAGGGCGCTAGTACGACCGGTGAACATGAATTCGCCACACGTAAAGTTCCAAAATTAGTGGGAAGGGTAAGAAGAGCGGAGGCTGTATGTTTTGAGGGAGAAATTAAAAAAAGGAGGGGGTATTATTTGAAGATTTGGAATGAGCATTTATCGTGGCCGGCGCTTTTTAGTGAGTTTATTTTGATTATTGCCTCTTTTCCGAATTTTTCTTCGACAACTCTTCCAATGAGGCTCTCGGTGTATGTGCAGTAGAACTTGTTTGATATGTCAAACCCCATTCGTTCAAAGGGACAAACAGTAATATCTATTTCCACATTATCGGACGACTCCTTCAGTGATACGCCATCTTCGCCGGTAACTGGAGCAATAATCTCCTCGACGAGGATCTTTGCAAATTCTCCAAGGGAACAATTTGAACTTCCGATTTTACTCCTTATTCTTTCAGCCGCTTTTCTTCCCAAATCCCTACCAACCAGGCGGAAAACTGCCCTAATGGTGCCAGCGCCCATTGTCTCTTCTAGGCGGGCAACCACATTCTTAAAAACATTTCCCAAAAATTTATAAACACGCTCCTGTTCCAACTTGATACACCTCTTGATTCTGGTACTGAGTCAGGACCATAGGGGGACGAGTGCAGATGGATTTATTCAGAATAAAAATGTTTTGTTTAAAAAATACGGCGTAAAGTAGTAAGTATGTATTTTAATTTTTGGGGTGTAAAAATGTTTCTCCAAAAACACATTTTGGGACTGGAAACTGGAAAAGGAGACTTGAGCTCCCTCCAAAATTAGAGCCCGATGCGAAAATCAAATACCCCACACCAAAAAATACATACACACCACATTGCGCCAAAAAAAATAGGCACAATTAGTTTGTGTCACTTGCTGTGTGCTGTTTGTTTTTTGGCTTTTATTCATCCCTCAAGGTGCTCTTTTCAGCGTTTTTTACCCCCTCCAGAATAATCTAAAAAGACTTTGTTCTGGGGGCGCGGGACGCGAACCAAACGTGCACCCAGAAGGTGAATTCAGTTGACTGTGCGGCGCGTAAACTTGTGCAATTTATTGTGCGAAAGGTTTAAATAGTGTTTTTGTGCATTTATATTTCAGGTATTATACATAATGTATAATACATAAAGTTTACTACATTGAATAAAAAACCAGCGAGGTGTAAAACCAT
>JAHAWU010000120.1 GCA_018383815.1 Candidatus Jordarchaeia archaeon
TTCGTTAAACTTAAATGCCTCAATAGTGAATTTGGACATGGATGTCCACCACTATTGGGATGGGTTCGAGCACGATTTTATTCTTTTCGAACTATCCCAACAACCCACATATTTAAGGCGCCTTCTCCCTATTAGGAGTTTTGTTTAAACATAATGGCTATTAGGGCTCCTTTTGACAAAAGGAGACATAAATGGGGTGATCTAAACTACACACAAGAAGACAACACAGAGCCCCAACCGAAGACATCCCCCAGCGGCTTTGCACCAAATACTTTTTACGCCCCTGAATTTTTTATAATTTTATTGTTAATTTGAAAAATTTTCAAAAAACAACCAATATTTTGAAAAAACTTTTTCAACAGCACAAAAAGGGGGGAATCCCCACAAATAGGGGTGCAGTTTGAACATATGGTTTTTAAACATGAAAAAGGCGATGGGGGGACATATGGCTGTGGGTTCCCTTTTCGGTTTTTAGGTCTTTTTCTGGGCATAAAAAGTTTTTAGTGCATTTTTGGGATGTGGGGCGTGTTTGGGGACAAATGTTCCCCAGAAAAGGGGGGTTAGACTTCGGAAAGAGGCTCTATTATGGCTCCTTTCGGCAAAAGGGGGAATCAATGGGAGAACTAAACCATATGCAGAAGAAAACACAAAGCCCCAGTCTGAAGAAGCCATCCAGCGACTTGCACTAAAAACTTTTTGCGCCCAACTAAAAAACTGGAAAGAAAACGCCACGACAACCGAGAAGCCCCCGAAACAAGAAAAGCTCACCCTGAGACTACAGAGATGGAACTAGCACACATCCACTGGGCCAACGGAAGCCTAGAACTCCACATAACCACAAAGCCCAGGAAGCGCACCACACTGGAGCTTCAAGTTTACCCCTACGCCCAATCCTTCCTTGAGGCCTGGAGCGCGGGTAAACTTAGGATGGGTGAAATCACCATCACCCAGTCCGGGGTCTTCGTACCCTTCAAGCAGAGCCTACCTCTAGTTCACCCCACGGGAGTGATGTTCTTCGACACCAACCTCCACAGTCTGGACTTCGTAGTTGTAACGGAAAGCGGGGTGGTGGAAGGCTTCAGCCTGGACATCTCCCTCATACAGAAGATTAGGGAGAGACAACATGGAGAAGATGGCCCGAATCCAGAAGATTCGCAACCCCCAAACCCTAAAGAAGCTCCTGGAAAAGTACCGCAAGCGTGAGCGTAGACGGGTGAACCACCTCCTACACATCATAAGCAGAATAGTAGCGGGAATCTCAGAGAGGTACGGTGGGCTTTACGCGGTCTTCGGAGACTTAACCGAGATAAGAAACCAGATAAATAGGCGCTACAGCTCAAAGGAACTCCGGCGAAATCTTAACAGGTGGCCCTTCAGAAGGCTTCAGCGGCTGTGCGAGTTTAAGCTGCTTCAGAACCCCAAGGAAAGGTGCTGGAATGGCTGCTTAACCGCGTACACAAGCGAAGCCTACACCTCTGTGACATGTCCCATGTGCAAAGAGAGAACCAAGCGTCCTAGGGGAAAGATGTTCAGGTGCCCACACTGTGGGTACTGTGGCGACAGACACATGGTTGCAGAGCTCAACATGGCCCTCAAGCCGGTTCCAATGTGGCTAAAACTGGCCAGCCAGAAGGTCACACGCTACCCAAAGGTGACCAGAATCAGGGTTAGTCCCAAAACTAGTCCTGAAGAGGTCTTGGGTAGGGTTTTTGGAGCCAGGCAATAGAAGAGGAGCGTTACCAGATGTGGCGAGTCTGGGTATCCGCCGAATGCCAAACTCCCCCAAAAAGGGAGCGAGGAAGGGAATAAATGTAGACTTATGTCTACTTAACCCAATATCCGATAGCAAATCATAGACTCGTTGCGCATGACTAAGTTTAGATTTTTGTTTCAGCAGACACGAGGGATCGGCTCTCCGTAGGGTGTTTCAATTATTCTTTTCCCCCCAACAGAAGTGTTCATAATTACCCGTCCCGGCTTATCGTTTCTCGCCTCGCCTATTATATTTGCATTTTTACCATACTTAGTTTTTCTTATAACCTTTAAAGCCTCCTCTGCCAAGTCACCGTCAATAGCTATAACGGCTTTACCTTCACATGTTACCTCTAGGGGGTCTATTCCCAACATTTCTGAAGCAGCAATAACTTCGCTACGTATGGGCAAGTCTTCTTCATTAATATAGATTGTAGTTTTGGATTTGCTGGCAAAATCATTCAGTGCAGAGGCTAAACCACCCCTAGTGGGGTCCTTCATTGCAGTCACACCGCCCACACTAAGAACCTTCTCGATAACACTCCAGATGGGGGCCACATCAGATTGGAGCTCCGTGGCAAAGCTTATTCCCTCTCTGGCAGCTAGGAGCGCTATTCCATGGTCGCCTATTGTCCCCGTCATTATAATTTTGTTTCCTGGCTTGACTCCGGAGTCCAGAACTATTTTACCGTGTTCCACTATTCCTATTCCTGTGGTGGCTGCAACAATCTTGTCAATCTGACCGTGAGGCATAACTTTGGTATCTCCAGAAATTATTGGGACGCCAGCCTCTTCGCAAGTTTCATTCATCGATTTTAGGATACGGGTCAGATCCTCGAGGAGAAAACCCTCCTCAATTATCAACGCACAGGTAATAGCTATGGGTCTGGCCCCCATAACTGCAATGTCATTAATGGTGCCAGATATTGAGAGTCTTCCCAAATCTCCACCCGGGAAAAAAACTGGATTTATTGTGTGTCCATCCGTAGAAACCACTACATCTATATCTCCAAGAGGGATACTTCCCCCATCATCTAACTCGTCCAAACCCACGCCGCCGTGCACCTTGTGTCTTGTGAGGGAGGGAAGTATAGTTTCCCTTATTAGGCGGCTCATAGCCGTGCCGCCTGCTCCCATAGCTAGATCAATGCGACTCATATAGACCGCCTCAACGTTCCAGTAATCTGGAAAAGCTTATATTAATTGCCATAAAACTCTTGGATAGAAAAGGTTAATAATAAAACTACGCACAACGGTTCATAACACTGGTGATTATATGGTTAACTGGAGAGCAAGATCCAAACGTAAGCCCACTGGAGGAAGATTAAAGGCGTTCAGCAAAAAGAAGAAAAGAGACCTTGGAGGAGAAGAAGCAAGACCCCAACTGGGGCCGGAAAAAAAGAAAATTATTAGAGCTAGAGGTAACAACATGAAAATCAAGTTGGCCTTCAGCGAATACGCAAATGTAACTAACCCAAAAACTGGGAAGACCAAAAAAGCAAAAATACTTAATGTGGAGGAAAACCCAGCCAACATAGATTTCTCAAGAAGAGGAGTGATAACCCGCGGGGCAATAATTAATACAGAGTTGGGAAAAGCAAGAGTGACAAGCAGGCCAGGACAGGTGGGTGTGATTAACGCGGTTCTAATTAAATCCTAAAAGTAGCGCCAGAATTTTTGTTATGATGTTTTTATTTGCCAATCCATAATTTTTAATTCTATGGGTTGTCTTCGCTAACTTCTGCCTTAATATTCTTTATATTTAATTCCCTGCCGCCTATTATGTCCGTGTTGTTGCTGTTGCAAACTGGACATCTGGCGGTGAAACCCACCAGCGGAAGAAGGTGTGCCTTTTTTTGGTCTTCCTCTGAAACCGCGTCTCCGGAATACCCACAATCTTGACAGTGAAGTTTTCCCGGGACAATTTTAATGTTTAATTTAGATTCGCTGAGGGGTGTCTTTTCGGCTGCAATCTGGAACAGAAAAAGTAACTGCTCCGGATTAATGAAGGTGAATTGACCTATCTCAACATTAATTTCTAAAATTTTTTTCACGTTGTTCGCTTCTGCTACTCGGGTCACTGTCTCTACGATGGAAACAGCTGTGGATAATTCATGCAATGATAACACCACAAAACCAAGGAATCAGCAAACTTAAAAACATTATCAGCCATATATACGACATAAACCACTTTAATGGAGGTAAATAATCTTCTGGCAGTTGCGCAGGTGGCATAGATGAAGAGAAAAGACAGGATAATACTTTATCCAGAGTATTTTGATTCGAGACTAACCAGAGCCAGCGGCCGTAGAGTGCCTCTCAGCATTTCGGTCCCAGCGCCCAGCGTAGAGGAACTGGCTCTAATTTCGAAAAGATTGGGTTACGAATTTGAAATAGAACCTCAATCAGCTTACCCCAGTAACTGGTGGAATAAACGCGGGAGAATTTTGATTAATAAAGATGACCTGAAGAAAAATGAAGTGATTAAGACCATAGGCAGAATTCTTAGTAAAGCGAGAAAAAGAAAAAAGGAAAGAACCCAATAAAAGTACATCTTCCCATTCTTTATGTTTTTGGCAGAGTTTATAATGTAATAACTGAGACCTATATACAGGTTCAAGGAGGATAATAATTGAGGCGACTTGGAAAACCCCTACACATAACCCCGCGTGGCAACGCGATATTACACGTAAATTTTGCTCCCAGAATTGGTTCCAAGGTAGTAACTAAAGAAATGAAGGAAGTGGGTCAAGTTTTTGACGTTTTTGGACCTGTAAAAGCACCCTACGTATCCGTTAAGCTTAACGTTGAACCTAGCTCTGCCGAAAATCTAGTCAACGAGATCCTATACGAAATCATAAATAGTAAAAAAGAGAAGCGCCCGAAAAAAAGAAAATGAACCATTTAGAGCAACTGGGCGATTTAGATAGTGCAACTGAGAAGCAAAAACAGATTGGAGTAATACTTTTTATTATCTCAAATACAAGAATAATACATTATCAAGGAATTATGAGGAAATTGACCTCGTAATTGTCGCAAACTGGAAAACTCATAAGTTGTTATTTCACCTAGGATATTGGAAGGAGCATAAGGAAAATTATAAGTTAATATTCCCTATTTATTCAACCATTTTAGACGCTTAGAATATTTGGATGGAGACTCTATAAGTTCAATTTAAGCGTGTTTTAGTGCGGATTTTAGGGCTTCGATAGATTTTTGCAAGTATTCCGCAGCCTCATTCAGATGCTCAGCGACCTCGCTTGTGCCACTCTCTTCAAGCATTCTGGCATACTCTATTATCTTCTCTAAATGGCCTGTATTATGTTCTATCCAGTGGGAAATTAGAGCCTTCAAGCGTTGAGTTCCAAGTTTTTCATGCTGATTTTCGTGCTCATTCTCATGTTGATGGTTGCCGTGTTCATTTTTATGTTTCATTCCCTTCACCCAGTAAAATCAAATTTATTGTGGAATTGTTGACTCCATTAAGAACTATTTTCCAATAAAACTTCATAGTCTTCCCTTTTTTACAAACTACAAGAGTCACTCACTAGCCAACATATGCGTTAATGCGTTTCTAAGGAGAATCATATTCTGTGGCAAAGTATGGGCGCATTTGTTTACACTTTGAGTGTAGGATATTTTAATTTTACTGAGCTTCCCTTATTGCACGTAATATTTCAGAAATGGGCGCATTTGTTTTTAGTGCATTGTTTTTAAAATGGGTGCGTGTCACCAAATAGCCACGCTCCCTTAGCCTAATCATAACTTTGTCCAACCTTGGGCAGGGAAGATTAAGCTGATCGCATATGTAATGTAAGTCATAGTAGGTAGCAGGCGCGTCTGACTCCTCAAGAATTGTGCTGAGAAGTTTTATGGATTTTTTATCTCCATCTTTTTTAGCATTTTCCAGAATTTGAGACACAAATTCTCGAGATTGTATTTTACCGCACCACAAAGGGCCTCCAATTAAGATGCCTCTCCCGCAAAGTGGACATGTACCACTTAATGTGCTGGCTATACCCGGCTTTAGTTGACGGAAGTGGCAACTGGGACAGTGAATAAGATAGCCTACCTGTTCAACTGACTCATTTGTATTCTCCACTCCAGAACTAGTTTTTAGGTAAGTGCGGACATAGTGGTCAGTGGAGTGAGAGAGAAGAGGTATCAGAGCTATTTCCCTTTTTGCTGCGGTCAGGACAGCGCAGGAAATAAGCAATCTTACTGCAACTTCGTGGCAGTACATGGTTCTTAGTGGAACTCCACCATACTTCCTTAAGCAGGCGTCTCTGTGTATCCCACACAGGGGAGCCATATCAGTGGCAGTTAAACACAGCAAACCCTCATTTTTACGTATCGCACTTAAAGCAGAGTCTAGAAAAGGTACCGGAGAACCGAATGGATCAATGTCAATGACATCGAATCTTTTACCATAAGCAGCATTTTCTGCAAGGAAAAGATTGGCGTCCTTATTAAAAACCTGTATTTTACTCTGTAAATTATGCATTTCCACATTTCTTTTAGCGACGTTGAAGGCATCAGGGCTGAGGTCATTAATTACTACTTCATCTACCCCCTCAACTTCTAGGGCGAAGCGAATCCCGCGGATTCCGCATCCTGTTAAAGGCTCACAGATTTTCAAATTTCTTCCCGTTGACTGTTGGTGAGTCCTCACCGCATAAACTGCGATATCGCGATTCAGTTTCATAGAAGGGTTGTAAAAAACTGGCGCCTTGGGTAGAGGACGCCCGGCTCTAAATTTTTCGATGGGGGGACTGTATGTGTAGAAGTCTACTTTGCCTTCGTGGTAAATAGTTATTCGGTAATTTTCCAACTTGAATAACCACCTTTACCCGACCATATGATTTAAATGAGTGGTAATTAACTTTCTCATAGAGAATTTCGACGATGAAATATTGGAGAGAGCCTTCTATGTTTATTGCTGGAGTGGACGAGGCTGGCCGGGGACCAGTTTTAGGCCCCATTGTATGCGCAGGAGTTCTAGTCAGGGAGGAGGATATCCCGGAACTAGTCAAACTGGGGGTGAGGGATTCAAAGCTCCTTCAACCTTCTAAGAGGGAAGCTCTAGCACTTGACATACTTAAATATGCAGTAAAAGTGGCAGTTAAAATAATGTATCCCGAAGAAATTGACGCTGCTAGAACCAATGGTTTAAACCTGAATGAGCTTGAGGCCCAAATTTTTGCCGAGATAATAAATCAGCTTAAGCCAGATGTCACATACGTCGACGCTGCTGATGTTAAGCCAGAAAGATTCTCTCAAATGATTAAAAATAGTCTTGTAGTAGACACTAAATTAGTTTCTCAGCATAAGGCAGATTACAAAATTCCAGTGGTGAGCGCCGCCTCAATTATTGCCAAAGTGGAACGCGACAAAGAAATAAGGGAGTTAAAAAAGTTTGGTGATGTTGGATCAGGTTATTGTCACGATCCCAAAACAATCTCCTTTCTAAGGGAGTGGGCCAGAGAACACGGCGAACTTCCCAGTTTCGTTAGGCATTCCTGGATTACAGCGAAAAATATTTTGGATGAACTGAAGCAGAAAGTTTTGGATGATTTTAAAAGCAAATAGTCTAGTTTTTAATAGTTTTGAGACCCTGCCTCTCATATATCAATTTAAAGAGGGCTTCTGGCTCCTCGATTGCTTGCAGTTCTTCTTTCGGTATGACTGGGATCTCAGTTGAAATGTTTTTAATCTTGTTGTCGTCGAGAACAAACATAGCGTATTTTTGCGCAACCTGTGAGACCTTCTCTATTGAGGTTATTCTCTGTTCAATTCTTTTTTCCTGAGCGTAGCCTAAACCGGTGATTACCACTTTTTTCTGGTCTTTCTGATCTGCGGTTAAGGCGTCAAAGGGGGCTTTCCTGGCGAAAACCACTTTTAGTCCTAGCTCGTGAAGCGTTTGGCGGACTTCTTCTTCTAATTCGTCTTCAGCTTCTTGTTCTGGTATTTCCTCTTCTTCAGTTAACCATGAAACAATGTTAAAAGGAACCGCCAATGGAACATTTAGCACTTCCTCAAGCCTTATGGCGGTTTCCAGAGTGGAGTCCATACCCCCTCTCTCATACTCATATATGGTTCTTCTAGAAACTCTAACACTGTTTGCCAATTCTCCAAAAGACATTTCCTTTTTTTCTCTGGCCCTTTTTAGAGACTCCCCATCTATTTTTACATACAATCCTCCTCTTTTGGCAAACACTATGGGGAAGATGTTCTTTTCAATAAACCTTTCAAAAGATTCAGTATTAATAGCCGGTAAACCGTGCCGCTCATATAAAAACCAGTCCTGCACTGGCTCCTTTCTCGTTCTTTCTCCAATAATTATGGGCGAGGCGGAAAGCATTTTGGAAAGAATTTTTAATTCTCTACCCGCATCCTCTTTAAACGCATCAATATTTTCATGCACTTTTAAAAGAAGTAAACTTTCTCCTCTACGGGCCACTATATCAAAACAACTGGGTCGAAGATCCGTGTTTACGGTCACCCGGTAGCCCGCTCTCAACAAAATGTTTTTAATATCCTGTATTAGTTCTCGACGCTCAGGCGTCAAATCGGATACCTCAAATTCAAAGCATTTGGATTCTCTGATTCCTATATATATTAACTATTTTAATGATTTATTATTACTTTACGGAAAGAAAGCATAGATATAAAAAACTTCCGTATAACGAGTATTGAAAGAAGGGGGCATGAATCTGGAAAGAAGCCTAATTCAAATTTGGAAAAAGCGCTTTCGTTTTAGATTATTCCTTCTCTTAAGTCGGAATTCCTGAGGTTGATTTTAGTGGTTGCAAAGCCTATGGTGGTAAGCGACCTTATTTTTTTCCTTACTTCAAGCACCTGATGACGGTAAATGTAGGGAAGAAAACTATGTTCCTCCATCGAGAAAGGGTTCTTCTCACCTAACAGTTTCATTACCACCGCCTGTTCTACTTTGCCCCCACCGATACTGAAAACACCCTCACCCATATCTATTCTTCTTATAAAGACTATGGGAAGTTGAATTCTTCCATGAAATTCCTTGGGAACTATGCTGGCCAAGAACTCCAGTTCTTTCCTCTCAAAAGGAATTCTATCCCCATTAAGAGTTATCACGTGAGGATCCTTGGATTCCAAAAGCGTCTCCAATGTCTTATAATTTCGGGGTAAGTGGTCGTTTATCTTGTCAATTTCACTTTTCCATATCTTTGTGAGAATGTCTAGTTTCATGAAAATCGCGACCCACAGCTGCGAATCTTCCAATTATAATATTGCAAGCTTCCCTTTTCAACATTGAGGAAGGCTATTTGAATTTTGCTAGCACCATGGCGTGAGCCTTATCGAAGGGTTCTAGATTGATAACCTGCAGTACCTCAAACCCTCTTTCCCTAAGAACATTAGTCTCCTCTTTAAAAACTATGTCGGGTTCTTTTGTCACATCTATGCTTTGCGCCTTTATGGCTAACAAGGTATAGCCGCCACTCTTAAGAAACATTTCAGAGTTATCTGCAAGAAGCCCGGCTTGCTCGGGTTGAGCAACATCACTATAAATGTTGTCAACCTGTTCAACCAGCATTCTGTACTTTTCTGGAAATCTAGCATCTGCGAGTATGGGAATCATGTTCCTCCTCTTTTCGCATACTCTAACCAATTCTCTCATTACGCGGGGTGAAAACTCCACGCAGAAAACGAGCCCCTCTTTTCCCACTATATCTGCCACGTGGCTGGCAGTGGTTCCAGAAGCTGAACCCAAATATAATACTTTGTCGCCCTCTTTTATGGGAACCGTTTCAATTCCCTTGAGTATGGAGGCTGCCAATTTGCTTCGATAGGGCTCCCATAAACGATACTCTCTTCCCCCATAGGTAATTAGTTTCTCGCCGTAAACTTGGAATCCCGGTGAAATGTTCTGCGTTGCAAGGCGTTTCACGCCATCGTCACCTTCAACCAGAAATACGCCTTTGAATTTGTTATGCGGTTCTACAATCAATTTTGTCCACCTTTACACTATTTTTCTTTTTTACGTCTTATCTTACTGCCACCCGCCCTACCCCTTCTTTTGACCAGGGGTGTGATTTTTTTAGGTTTGTGTGGCGGAGGTTTAGGGTACTTAGCTTTTATCTGTGCGATTCTTCGTTTAATATCCTCTTTTAATTCTTCTGCGACATATTCTCCTGTGAAGGCATCAATTCGTGCGGCAATTGCGAGTTTACCAGCATAGACTCTAGCAATTTTGCCTCTCTGCCACCAAGGAGCAGTGTTAATTTCCGCGTGTCGGAAGATTACTCCATGTTTTGGTGGCGGTGCACCAGTCCTTTTGCTACGGAAAAGGGCTTTTTCAGCACCTAGGATTTGGGTTATGCTTGAGGGCAACCGGGCTAGCTCATTAATACCTCCCGCCAAACTTATTAGTCGAGCGCCTAGAAGGGGGCCGATTATGCCGTTAACGTTTGGTGCCACTTCTTTCATCATTTCAGATATGTACCTCTCAACCTCTCTCCGCAATTCGAATAGTCTATAAGTTTCATTTGCGACTTCTCTCAGGATTTCCATATCATCTTCTGAAATCTCTGCGCCCATTGATTTATGGACTTCGCCCATAATTTTTGAAACTGTTTCATCGGGGAGTCTCTGTAAATTCTTTAATTTTTCAGTGGTGAAATTCGACCTGAGTCCTAGTTCGCCCACTATTTGCACAAAGGCTTGATGGCTGGATACAACTTTGTCCAATTCCGGAAAGTGGAGACTATACCATTCCCTCACACGGGTGGAGAATAGGTTTAGAGTGTTGTCAATGTCGTCAAGTGAGAACACCGCTTGCACTATCATTTTGTCCCGCTTTTCTCCCTCCTCCTTAATCTTAATCCGAGTTAATTGGGTGTTAATTTCCCAAAGAAACTCATTAAACTCTGATTCGGATAACCCGCTTCTCACTCTATTAACATAATCCCGCAGAGCCATTCTGAATTTTTTCGCAACACCAGAGGGCTTCTCAATTTCAACCTTCACATACATTTTATCCCTGAGATTTCTAGCGAGTAAATCATCCTCTAAAACAAAGGTTACATCCTGACCCTTGAACTTGTCGACCAGATTTACTAGCTCCTCAACCACTCCTCCTTCCTGCAATTGAATTATTTTCTCCACTGCACTTGAAACGTTTTCAGGCCACAAGGAGGAGGCTAATAGGTTTCCATCCTGATCCAGTGCAAAAACACCAAACGCACTTTCTGCCAAGTAGATTCTCAATTTTATCCCATCCGCACCATTGAAATCCTTTTAACCCATAAAGACCATTTTTTCCGTGAACATAGTAAATTTAAGCGTTAAGTGAAATTTAGATTGCTTCCTTAAGAATATTGTTGAAACTAGGGCCGGAGGTCTAAAATTGGCCAATATTTCAGTCAGCTTATCTAACCTTAAACTGCCCAATCCAACCATACTTGCATCGGGAATAATAGGAGTCTCAGGGAAGCTTCTCTTAAGAGCGGCAAATGAGGGAGCTGGAGCTGTCGTCACCAAATCTATAGGCCCAGAGCCCAGAAAAGGCTACGAAAATCCTTGTCTAGCTGAGGTGTCCAAAAACACCTTTCTAAACGCAATGGGATTGCCCAATCCCGGTGTGAAGTTTTTTGCAGAAGAACTGAAAATAGCAAAAAGGGGGGGTGTTCCAGTTATTGCAAGTGTATTCGGGGACACGCCCTCAGAATTTTCATATGTTGCTTCCCTAATGGAGAAAGCTGGGGCGGATGCCGTTGAACTTAATGTTTCTTGCCCCCACAGCAAGGTGGCTACAATAGGCCAAAGCTGTGAGCTTGTAAGTGCGACAGTTAAAGAAGTTAGAAAAAAGGTAAAGATTCCCATTCTGGTTAAGTTGAACCCCAACGTGACAGACATTGTAGAAATAGCTGTCGAAGCAGAGAAAGCTGGAGCAGACATACTCACCGCAATAAATACTGTGAGGGCCATGGCCATAGATATAAATACTTGTAAACCAGTTTTGGCTAATCGAATCGGTGGATTATCCGGCGAAGCATTAAGACCTATTGCGGTGCGATGCATCTATGAAATATATGAGCACGTAAAAATTCCCATAGTGGGAGTAGGGGGCATTTTTCACTGGAGCCACGCCATAGAACATATTTTAGCAGGTGCAACAGCAGTTCAAATTGGTACCGCAATGGTGAACGGATTTCAAATTTTCCGCGAGATATCCGAGGGCATCAAAAAATATCTTGAGAAAAAGGGATACCAAAACATTAGGGAAATAGTGGGCATCGCACACAAGGAGGGCTGAAATTGATTAATAAGTCTCGGATTGTGAGAATCATTAAAACCAAACAGGAAACGCCAACCATAAAGAGCCTATTCTTCCAAGACGA
>JAHAWU010000122.1 GCA_018383815.1 Candidatus Jordarchaeia archaeon
ATTTTTTGGAGTAGCTGTTCTGTGGATTGTGGGTGTAGTGTCCATTTTTCCTCTGTTAGTTGTCCGAAGTAGTCTCCCGTGAAGAGGACTCCGTCTGGCTGGAGGTTGAATATGGTGGTGCCCGCGGTTTCAATGGGGGCGTGTATGACTTCTATTTTTCTTTTTCCTAAGGGTATGGTTTCTCCCCCTCCTGTGAGGATTGTTTTGCCCACTACTCCCATGAATCCTAGCTGGGCTTTGGTGCCTACATGTTTTTGGTGGAAGGCTTCCAAAAGGGATTGCAGGTTTTTCGCTAGGTTTAAATATGTGTACATATATGTGCACATATGACAAAAACAATTTCTCTCTCAGATGAGGCCTACAAACTTTTGAAAAGTATCAAAAGAGATGGCGAGAGCTTCTCAGATGTTATAAAGAGACTGGTGGGTAAAAAAGGCAAACTAATTGATGTACTAGAATTGTATCCGGAATTAAGTGATGCGCGGGAATATGAGGAGGAAGTAGGGGCACTCAGGAAAGAAATAGACAAGAGGCTGGAGAATGAAATGTATTGACACAACCTATTTCGTGGATCTTATTAGAAGACCAAACATTCTAAGGGAGCTCACCACAAAACTTGATGACGAGGGGATTCATGCTACAACAGTCCTTAATGTATATGAGGCACTGTTTGGAGCCTACGCATTAAAAGACGATGAGAAAAGAGAAAAGATAATCCACAAGTTAAGAGAAGCCCTCGAGAGATTAGAAGTTTTAAGTTTCAGATATGATGACGCAGTTCTAGCCGCAAAAATAGCGGGGGAACTAGCGAGAAATGGAAAGCGTGTCGGAGTCGACGCAGTTGTGGCTGCAATTGCTATAAACAACGGTTGCAAAGCAATAGTTACTAAAAATGAGAAACATTTTACGTGGATTATGGAAATAACCGGATTGAGAGTAGAAACGTACTAGCCCTTCTCACTAAAAAGTCGAGGGGTAACATTCTTTTCGTGAATTCTTCTGCGAACTCTCCAAAGTGCTCTCAGGAAAATTAGAAGTGAAATATCTAAAAGGACTTAGGAAGCGAAGGAGAGGCCCGCAGCGAAACAGTTAGAGAATTGGGGATAACTTGTGGTTTAGATTCGCCCAATTCTACCCCATTTTTTGGGCTCTCAACCGAAAAGGAAACTCCATGGACACCTTTTGGAGGCCAAACAAAATAAAACTGCGTCGCCCCTTCGCCTTAACTTAATGACATTGGACTATAAGTCGGGGGATTCTTGGAAGCTTTTTTAAGGCCTCCAATGGGTGTGCCACCCAGTTAGTGTGCCCTCCATTGATGGAAGGCACCTATTTGACACCAACCTATCTATTAATACAACCCGAAATGATGTTTCTATCGGAGCCTCCACATAAAAATTTGACACCAGTATATCTATTAATACAATGGCTTACTAAACTTTTTTGGCGATTCATCCCCACGGCTAAAGTCGGGGGCTTCCTCGCCAACGATTTGTAAGGTGGAGTGGGTAATTTGTCTTGAGCTAGGCGAAACTAGCGAAGGCTGGCTGATGCTGGAAAGTGGAAACGTTTATCCAAGATAAAAAGTAATAAATTGTGGTGCTCACACAACAGCGTGTGCCTAACTCGCTTCGGCTTATGCATCCCCCAACTTCACTTCTAGTGGCGCAAACTTCGGGCACACTCGGCTTAGAGTCCTTAAAATAAAATGTTTGAGGAAGGAAATGAACACCCAAGATTAGGAGAAGTGAATCGTTAGAAATTGGGGTAGCGGTTTATCGTCTTGATCTGTGGGAACAACTTTTAACTACAGCAGAAGATTCAGAAAAATTGGAATCCACATGGGAAGAATGGCAAGAAAACGTAAATAAGTTTATCAATAATGTAAAGTCACAATGAATAAAAGTAAAAGTGTTGATTGACATAAACGAGTTCAACGAATATTGTCGAATACACCATTTACCGAACAACAGTTGAAGCAACCCTCGCGGAGCTAGGAATACAAGTGGATCGAGACACCGTCAAAAACTACTGCAAACTCTCCCAAAAAGGGCGGAAAAGTACGCCGGCCTATCCTTCCTAGGAGCCGACCTAGCCATAAACGTCCCAAAAATACTCACCGGCGCAGAAAATGTGAAACTACTCCGAGACAAACTCCCAGAAGGAAGAAAAGAAATTATCCCAGCAACAGCGGACGAAACCTACCCCGCAAAGAAGGATGCGAAAAAGAAGCAGAAGGGGGAGAACCAGAAGCGGAAGAAGGAGGGAAAGAACCCTCTACCACATCCAGAAGGCTTCATCGTCGCCGCAGCCTACCTTCCCACCCTAAACATCTTCGCCTCGCTATGTGTACAGGACAGGGACTTCAACCACCTCCTAGCCCTCATGTTTATGCAGCCCTTGAGGGGAGACGACTACGTTGTAGTCGATGGAGAACCCTTATATAATGGAACCTGCGACAACCTGAAACGGTGCACCATACACCGCAGGCGGCGCATAGTGAGGAAAGACCCTCGATTTCAAGAACCAAAGAAAAACGACCTGAGCACCTACCTTAAAGGAGTATAGAGCCTTCCACGATTGCCTTAAAGGAGGATTTCTACAAAGAGCTGGAAAAGAAATGGGAAAGCACCCAGCCGAGGTTCTGCCTACAAGCACCAACTCTATGGGGGGAGAACTGGAGGATGAAGTATACACTCGATACTCCATACTGGACCGTCGAGGGACTCAGAGACAGAGCTCTCCTAGTGGTACTGTTGAAAAAGTTTAATTTTTTCAAAATATTGTTCGTTTTTTGAAAATTTTTCAAATTAATAATGTAAAATTATAAAAAATTCCTTAAAATATGTAAAGAAATTTAAAAAATAGAAATTGTATAACACAGCAATGGGATAAAAACTTTTAAAAAATGGTGCCCATGTTTAATGTTAAAAAGGAATGAGTAACTGTCCAATTTTTTGGCTTAGTTATGGTGGGTAAATTTGGCTGAATTTGAGGGTGAATGTTCAGAGTGGCTTAATGAGTGTCTAAAGGTGTTTCCAAAACTGGGAAAAAAATACGTTATAATCGCTAGGTACTATCGGCTTTCTAAAAAAATGTTAAGCAGAATCAGAATAAATACGCTAAACATGGACATCGACATCGAAGCCCTACTGCTACATGGAGAGAGCAAGCCAGAACCCAAAATGGTACTAAGAGGGTTCTGCGAAATTCAAATCAACAACAGGCTAAAAGAGATTGAAAATAAAGAAGTGAGGAAGCAGATCGTCCAACACACCATGATTCACAACCTGCTATACGCAGAGAGAAAAGACCTTGAAACCACAGAAAAGAAGAAGAGCGCAAAGCAAAAAAAGGAAGACCAAGAAGAATTCGATGAAGAAGTATTCCAACGCTTCAACAAACTACGAGAACTAAATGGACTCCCCCCAATCAAAAAAAGAGAAGAACTCGACCTAGCATTCGCCAAAATCCTAACAAAACTAGATGAAAAAATCGCCCAAAAAACAAAAACACCAAAAAGGCAAAAGCAGAAAATTAATCCCAAAAAAATATCCCGAAAAAAATGAAGCCCAAATATAAAAGGCCAAAAGAGCCAGACCAAAAAAATAAAGGAGAATAAGGGAAGAAACACATCCGTGCAGAAATAGAAGCAAGATTTAAAAGAATTATGGGCAAGAAAAGCCAAGCTGCGGAAGTGTTGAAACATTATGAGAGTGAATAAAATTGGAAAACCGGTTAAGGGGGGCGTCCTACTCCTAATGGTTGGCCTTACCCTAATCCTGTTATCCGCCGCCCTAAACAATTACCTTGCCTTTGAGATACGCCCCGTTAGCGGAGAGCAGGCTTGGGCTAAGGGAGAATGGGTTCTTGTTCCCCCAAAAGGCTACTTTATAAAAGTCATTGCTGCCGATGCGGGCGACACCGTGGGTGGCTCATACCAAGCCTCGGAACGACTCCACGTATTCCTGTTCGACGATGAGAACTTCATAAAATTTGTATGCGGAGCACCCAACTATGCACCCCTATCCTCCACACTATGGTCCACAGCAGCCTGCTACTACGGAGCAACCCTAAAAAACGGCCACTTTATCATCGTCATCCACAACCCCACAGACCGCATAGCCCTGCTGTACTCCTGCTGCCACTTCTATGACACCGAGTCCATGCCCTTCCCCAAAACTGAAAGTTTCATTCCCCCAATTCTACTGGTGCTAGGGGCATCGTTTTCAATCTTCGGATCAGCACTCCTGGTCTGGAAAAAGTTTCATCAAAAATCCCGATTTTTCTGAAGTTATGTTTTGCTTAAATCGTTTATTTTCTCTATTAGACGCTTCTTAACTTTGGGAGGGTTAACGACATTTATTGGTAATCTCTGCACACTGCTAATTAATCCCTCTCTTAATCTGATGTTGAGTTTCCGAGCTTCTTCGTTAAGATAGTTCCAATCAAGTTTTTCTATCATATGATACAGAATTACAGCGATGTCCGCCATGTCTCTTTCTCTTCCCGCAGCCAACTTTACCAGGATGAGGTCTTCCGGCGATATGCACGATATTTTTTGGCTATCCAAAGTTACGCTGGTAGCTCTGCTTATTAATTGCTCTACTGGAATTCCTCCAATATTTCCTGTGTAGATGTCTATGTCCCCCTTCTCTGAGTGTTTAAACTCGTGTTTCTCTAAGCGAGGATTATAAAGATAAAAGTAGCCCATTCCCTCCAGTTTTTCTTTAAGTTTCCAGAGGTCACTTTTTGGCACCGCTGCATCCACATCGTGTGTCGTTCGATACCTCGCCATTTGAATCAGAGCCCAAGCACCCACAAGAGCGTATCTAGCACCAGATTCTTGGCAGGAGAGTAGAAAGTCTTCAAGCAAGGACATCGGTGAGCTCCTCCGGAACCGTTAAAAATATTTTTTCTCCCAAACTCTTAGAAATAGCCAGAGAGTCAAGGAGTCCTCGTCCCATTAGGGAGAGTCCCTCAAGAAATACCCGCTTTGGAGAAACACACCTAACACCCTTCACATTAAAGGTTTGAGGAACGGAGCGGACCAGTAGCAAAACTACATCAGCTAATTCTCCCTCATAGCTTTCCCTATACCCCCTGTCCCTCAGAGATTGAACCCAAACCTTTCTGTCCTTTTCCCGCACATACAAAATGCACGCTGAGGGTGTCTGATAACCAGTATACAGGTAGGCTGCGGTTTCTGAAGCCACAGCATAATCTAAACCCTTAGATTCCGATATTTCCACTACCATTTTGACCTGCTTCTTCCAGCCTTCAAATTGGCTCGCCTTCAAAAGCACCCTGTTCAACATTTGGTGTTCAACATGAATCACGCCAAGAGCAACTTCAAACCTTTGATTCAGAAGTAAAACCGCCTTCTCCGAGAGCCATATCTCCCCATCCTTTACATTCACCCAGCCTCTTTCCTCCAACTCCCTCACCTTACGATACAATGTAGACATGGGAACTCCCACCAGAGAGTGTAGCATGCGTGTACGCTGTGCACCCTCCATCAAGTAAAACAATATAGAGAATCCTAAATCATCCAAACTTTTCACCAAAAATGATATAAAATAAAAAATTTTTAAGCCTTTTTATAGCCATAAATGAGAAAATCTAGTGTGTGGCCAATGGAAAAGTGTTAACTTCCAGAATGTGTCCCGTGCTCAGAAACGTAAGTCATTTTTGATGTGTTTCTTCCTTCAGCTTTTTTACAAGTTTCTCCGCTTCTTCAAGCATTTCCCTAACTTCTTTTTCTGAATAAGAGGTGGCGGGTCTCGGTGGATATCTCTCCCCGTAATAGAATGCGGTTAGTTTCCTGCCGAGGCCAAGAAATTTTTGAAAAGTGGCATCAAATTTCATGGCTTCGGTTATGGGTGATTCAAGGTCATGTATTTTCTTCACCACCCAGCCCTTAGAGATAAGATAACCCTTTAGGTGTTTCTCAATTGCTTGGTGAATGTGGAAGACTGCCATATCCAAATACTTTCCTTCTCTGAGGAGAAGTTTTGCAACATCTAAGTAAATTCTTTTATTTGTTTGTTGAATGTTAAATTGGTTTTTCCCCTCTTGAAGCCTTTTTTTAAAGTCCCTTTTATGTGGAGAACTCTCCCTTTTTCCACGAACTTTAAAAACAAAATTCTCAAAAAACACTAAAAATTCATTAAGGGGGAATATAGCGCTGGGTATTGTTGGGTGAAAATTTAAATATGATGAAAACATATATTTTTTTGGTGTCAACATATGGGGATTTCTGCTGTTGAGAAGAGTCTTTCCGCTGAAGGAAGGTTAAAATTGTTAAGAGCTCTGGTGGGGCACCAAGAAAGCTTAACTATGGGGCAACTTTCAAAAATTACTGGGCTTCACACCGCAACCGTACACCAGCACTTGAAAATGCTTGTAGAAGCAGGACTCGTGGTAAGAAGGGACATCGCTGGTGAAATCCGATTCAGCGTTAACAATGAGTCCGGAGTAAGAGAGAAACTGATTCAATTCTTGGAAGAACTTATCTACCATGATATCCTGTTAAGACTAGGTGAGATTGAAAAGCTGCTGGAAACCAAGGAACCAGCACAGAGGCAAAACGCTCAGAAAACACTGGAAAACCTAATCAAATGGTACCCCCACCAGCTTAAGAAGAGATTCGGAAAAGATATAGCGGAGTTAGCGGTAGAACTTGGTGAAAATCTGGAGCGACAGTAGACTCAACCAAGCGGCAAAAACCTGCCTTAACCATATACAATCCTTTCTGGGGGAGAAGGGAATCCATATCGAAATCCTGAATCGCCCCAAATACCGGTTTTACGTGGCAGACCTGCCCTACTTTCAAAGCTACTTTGGAAGGATGGGATACTCTCAACAAACAGCAGAAACACTTGCAGAAATAACAAACGCCATAACCATACACGGGGAAAAGATCATCGTTCTAAAAGAAAAATACATCCAAAATTACGACACCATACTACACGAACTACTACATTCACTAACCTGGATAAAGACCCGCTACAAGAGATGGATCAGAGAAGGATTAACCCGCTACATTCAGAAACTGGTATCAAGCCATTCTAACATAGAAATAGGAGAAAGCATCTACGACGAGTTCAGCTATACCAAAATGTGGGAAAACGCAGCCAGAGTAGTAGGAGAAAAAACCATCCTCCTCTTATACTTTTCAGAATCCGAAGAAGCCCTCAGAAAAACAACAAAAAATTTTGAAAAGGCAGGAATAAACCTACCAGAATTACTCGAAATGAACTTCAACCAGGCTAAAAGCCTTCTAAGTAAAAAACCTACATAAGCTACGCTTCTTAGACAAACCAACATACGCTAGAAGCGTTTCAGATAAAGCATGAAAATATGTTTTTCATGGCAAACCAACATACGCTAGAAGCGTTTCAGATAAAGCATGAAAATATGTTTTTCATGGCAAACCAACATACGCTAGAAGCGTTTCAGATAAAGCATGAAAATATGTTTTTCATGGCAAACCAACATACGCTAGAAGCGTTTCAGATAAAGCATGAAAATATGTTTTTCATGGCAAACCAACATACGCTAGAAGCGTTTCAGATAAAGCATGAAAATATGTTTTTCATGGCAAAGAATGAAAACATGTTTTCATAGCAAATAAAAAAGTAAAAAGTAGTCAAGTTAAATGTTCGAAACTTTCAGTACTCGTTACTGAGGAACTAGTTTTTCAATCAAAACTTATACAAACAGAAGAGCAAAAACAATTTATTTTCAATCCTCGTTGCTGAGGAACTCTTTTTGCAAGACCGGCCTTTTGCAGTGTTTCCCAGCTTACAACAGGCTCTCTCAATCCTCGTTGCTGAGGAACTCTTTTTGCAAGGCTCGGTTTTTGCAAATACTGTTGGTGAATATCAAAATCTTTCAATCTCGTTGCTGAGGAACTGTTTTTGCAAGAAAAGACCAGAAGTACCAGTGATAGAAGTTGAATTAATCTTTCAATCCTCGTTGCTGAGGAACCACTTTTGCAAGGAAATATGCTAGTTGCGGGGGTTAAGTGGTGTTACATCTTTCAATCCCCGTTACTGTGGAACTCTTTTATGTGGATAAGATAAAAAGGAGGTGGAGCCTATGAAAAATTTGATTCTTATTATTAGAGTGGACAGTGATTCTTTGGAAATTAACTACTCAAAACACTTATCGCAGAGGTTGAAAATAAGAAAAATTCCTCGGGATCTGCCCAAAACTGTGCTTTTGAAGGCTGAAAAAAGATTCATGGACACAAGAACCGGGCACCGAATCGCAATCAAGAAGATGAGTTATGGAGGAAAAGAAAGATTTATCATGGTTGCCTTTGATATTTCTGATAAAGGAATCACCATGATAACCTGCCACCCCATCGAGGAAAAACAGGTATCAAATCGAATAAATTCCGGAAGGTGGAAACGTGAAGGAGGAGAGAATTCCCAGGATACTTTACGATGAGGAAAGCGACATACTCTACGTGGTAATCGCGGAGGGGGAAGAAGAAGGATTCATAGAAATCGCCCCAGACATAAATCTAGAAATAGGTGAAAGGGGCAAAATAATAGGAATAGAAATACTCAACGCCAAAAAACTCATGGAAAAGAAAACAACAAAAATACTGGAAAAGCCATAAACCCCAAAAATGTAACCAACCCCAACCAAACCCAAAGCCCCACCACAGAAAAACCACTTTCACAAAAGGGATAGATCCCTAGTCCCGATAGCAAACAGGAAAATTTTCCCCATAAGAAACAGTCATACGCTTCGCGTTTCAGATAAAGAATGAAAGATATTTTTCATGGGAAATTGAAGTTTTTTATCATTGGTTATATTGGGTCTCCGGGAGAAGGAGGCAAAATAACCTTTTTTTGGGGAAAAGAAGGCTTCATTAACCATCTTTCACCAGGAAAACCAAATGACAAAAAAACTTTTCAAAATTATTACCCGTTAACTGCTTTCACAAACCGAGAAATTGGGACTCACTTCTATCAATCCTCGCTACTAAACTCCTTTTCCAAGTGTTGCCTTTTCAAACCGATTTACTATTCATTTTCCCTTTGAATCCTCTGCCGGAGAATTTTCTTTGCGAGTTTTTCATAACAATATTTCTGAGGATAAAATGAAGACCCCGTATCATAGGATTCGACAAGAAGTCCTTCAAAGCCTTCCTCCACATCCTCTCCTTTTCCTCTACTGGTATCATTTATTTTCACCCCACCAATCAAAAAAGTCGTCAGGTGTTACTATGTAGATTCTCGAATAACCTAATAAAAAGTTCATGTCATCCACAATCCTTCTCGTCCACTCTCTGGCAATATGCCGCACATTAAGTTACAAAATAATTTATTCCCTCCACCGATGCCACTGCTAAATGTAGGGCGTCTGCTTCGGAAATACTCAGATATTTGAGGTATTCTCCGGACAGAACCTCAGCATTCAAACTTATTGATAAAGCTTGAAAACCACCAATTTCGCCAACCGTTACTCATCTCAAATCACAAAATTTTGGAAAATGACACCAACATTTTTTTATGGGAACACAACCCTAAATGACTAGTAAAAAAACATAGAAAAATTGGAAATATTAAAAGCTACTCAGAAGGAGTGCCCGGCTTGGAATTAACCAGCGAAGTTTTAAAGCGTCTAAAAACATTCTTCGACAAGATTGAAGACCTAGACTTCGTAGTAGTCTACGGCTCCTTTGCCCGCGGTGATTCCACACCAACAAGCGACATAGACCTAGCACTCAAGTTTCACACACAAACCAACTACAGCAAAGTTAGCAAAATCATAATGGACCTAGCGAAAAACCTCCAAGTAGTGGAAGACCGAATAGACCTCCTCCCCCTACAAGAAGACCTACCCATAGAACTCCTATTCAAAATTGTAAGAGACGGCATCTTCATCACAGGCAACCACGAATCCTACAAAAAATTCCGAGACAAAACAATCTCAATGTACCTCGACTTCAAACTATTCAAAGAAAAACTCAAACTGCAAGAAAAATATCTAAAAACCCTAATAGCGGAAACAAGCCCAAAACCCCAAAAATGAACCATAAACAAAACCTAAAAACCCAAGAACCCAAAAGTTAACAATCAACATTCCAAGAAAAACAAAAGCCAAAATAACACCACACAAACCCACACACCCCTCATACATCTCAGACAAAGACAAAAACAACACACCAACAAGCCACCACACCCTAATCTACACCACAAAGAAAAAAGACCGGCTTCCACAAGCTGGCACCTTAAAGCTGTGAACTGCAGGGAGCGTGAAACCAGTGGGAGAAATGGAAGAACGCGTAGAACACATAAGAAAAAATGTGAAAGAATTAGACCAGCTACTCAAAGAAAAAGAAGCCCAAAGCGTAATAATGACTTCACACTTCTCAACGCAGCACTCCATATGCTGCAAACAAGCATCCAATCCCTCATAGATGTAAGCGCCCGCCTACTCTCAGAACTAGGCGAAAAACCACCAGCCACATATGGAGAACTGCCCCAAAAACTCTCGGAAAACAAAGTGTTGTCCCACAGTGAAACCCTTAACAGCCAAAAAGGTAATCGGATTCAGAAATATCCTAGTCCACACATACCTAGACGTGAACACAAACATTGTCCTAAAAATACTGAAGGAAAGAAAATATCACAACATACTAAAAATAGCACTAAAAATCCTAAAATACGCACACGAAAAAAAGATAGACCCATAACCAAAAAATAAAAAGATCGGCCGCCAAATTCTCAAAAGAGATAACAAAAAATAAAGGGATAACTGCTCATATTTTTTGAATGCGCCTCTACTTAAGCATCTCAAGAAAGGCTTCTACCCTCGTGGTAAGTTGCCCAGTGTCCTCGTCACTGTAGTCTGTTTCCACGGTGAGCATAGGTACGTTAACTTGTTTAAGGGCCTTCTCGATTTTACGAGCCTCAATATTGTAGTCGTGGCATGTCTGCAATGAATAATGTATAACCCCATCCACACTGAAATCCTTAACCATCTGGAGAATGTCACTAATCCTCCCCATATTTGGCGTGAAGCAGGCACAGTGAATTCTTAAGCAGGCATCCACCAGGGACTTCAGCAGACCATCCAAATCGTTAGGAGAACTATCCACCCGCCCCATACTGAGAAACCTTGTCCCCACACAGGATTCCTCCACAACTATCACCGCTCCAAGGTTCTCCACAATGTTGTGAAGCTTCCAGTTAGGTATGGCCATGGGACACCCCGAAACCATAATTCTGGGAGCATCTGCATCAACTACTCCCACCCCGTTCCTAACCCTTTCCTCCAACTCCTCCACCAACTCAGTGGTCTTCCCAATAAAGCGTTGAATATCATCATTAATAGAAATTTGATTCACAAGCAGAGCATCCTTACCACTAATGGGTGGAGGCGAAGCCTTCCTAGTATTATTCAGCCTCTCAAGAACCGCCCTTTTGGCATTAACCATCTCAATAGCCTTCTTCAGGCTTTGAGGAGTAACCCTGTTACCAGTGAGTTCCTCAAGTTTAGACAGAAGCGCCCTCAACTCTTCCAGAAAAAGCTCCCTCGCCGGCTCCGATTCAGGTTTCTGAGGCAACTCCACAGTATAGGTGGGACAAATCTTACTCAACAACTCATACACCTTCTTTTTACCATCACAAGTTGTTTCACCCACCAGAAGATCAGCGGACTGGAAATACGGACAAACCCTAGAAATCTTAAACCCATAAGAAGACTTAATCAATGGACAAATATTCCTAGGCAGAAACTGCTCCGCGTCCGGAACCGTAAAGTTTGAACCACCACAAAGCCCAACAAAAATTGCACCCGAAGCCAAAACCAGCTCCTGAGGAAGATACAGACAAAAAGCACCCACCACTTTTCCTCCCCGACCCTTAAAATCATAGAGCTCCTTAACTCTCATCTTATGCAACTCCGAAATAATATAATCATAGTACTCCATAGCCTTAGGCCTATTCCTCTGAGTGAGGAACACCCTCTGATAAGCATTG
>JAHAWU010000123.1 GCA_018383815.1 Candidatus Jordarchaeia archaeon
CTTGCGCCTCTTTCGGGGTTGCCTTTTATTTTTAGGTAGCCTTCCTGCATCAGCCATTGATTAATACAAAAGGCGCCCTTCATCTGTTTGGCTCCATGGTCAGAAACGACCAGAACTATGGTGTCATTATCAAGGAGTCCAAGTAAATCGCCTATCTCCTTATCTAGGTACTTGTAATATTCTCTAATCACGTTTTCATATTTGTTGTTGGGAACATATTTTGGGTGCTCCTTGTCAAAAAACTTCCAGAAAGCATGATGTATCCTATCCAAACCAATTTCTACAAAGGCGAAAAGGGTCCAGTCCCCTTTTTGTATTAGGTATTTTATCACTTGGAAGTGTTGTTTGGTCATTTCGTATATTCTTTCTAAGACTTGGTCTCTTTCTTCTGCTCTGAACTCTACATCGAATATGTATTTTCCAAATTTTGCTTCCAACTCATTTTTTAACTCTTTGGGATAGGTGTAATCCTTTTCGGCATCGGGGGTGATGAAACAAGAGACTAGACACCCATTAACTGGTTTCGGTGGATAACTTGGAGGAACCCCCACTATACAGGATTTAAGGCCTTTTTCTGAGATTATGTCCCATATAGTTTTGTGCTTTATAGATTTGGAGTTTGCTATCCATGTTTCATACGAGTAACTCTTTTTGTGTCTAAACCCATATAACCCCAGAGTCCCGGGATCCCTGCTGGTCATCATAACCATCCAAGCGGGAATAGTTATTGGGGGTATGCAGGACTTCAACTTACCGTAGACCCCGTGGCTCAACATCTTCTTAATAGTCGGTAGGTCGTCTAGAAACTTTTCAAAAACCAGCTCTGGCGCCGCACAATCTAATCCTATTATTAGCACCTTTTTTGGCATCTTTACTTGCCTCTCTTTAACCTCTTTAGTAATATTTCTAAGAGTTTTTCTGTTTCGCTTTTAGGCACCACCGCTGCGAAAACTTCTTCTTTACCCCCAGAATCGTATCCCAGACTATGGGCAAAATTGATTAGTTCTTGTGAATCAAAAAGTTTATTCCCGCTCCTCATATACACCTGATCTCTATCCGGAAACCAGCCCCTATTTATGACAACCACTATGCTATCATTGTTTTTCCAAGCCAGCCGTCTAGTGACGGTAGACGTTATGTTGTGGGGAGTGTTTATATCCCAGATTAGAATCTTACCTTCTCTACGGGTAGGCGGTATACTGGTTTGCTCCTCAACCTCTTTTCTTAGAACTTCAAGATTCTTGTTCCACACAGGGTTTTCCAAAATTATCCTCGAATCATTTTCCAGTAGTGTGTATGGTGCTTTGAGAACCCCCTCTCTGTCTCCAACCTTGTAGTTTGTGTCTATTAGCTCCACCATTCTGAGAAGATCATTGAAGGAAAGTCCCGATTTCTCAAGGTATTCCCCTATTGTTCGGTACACTTCTTTTTTATCTTTGATTCTAGTTTCGTGGTCAGCTACAGCACCCAACACTGCGGGAAGGGTCACCGAATTATTCAGATAGCAGTTTAAGAACCAGGAGGCTGAGGGATATTTTTCACCATTAATTCCCTCGATTAGGGGGTTGAGGTGGTGTACCTCTTCTATTCTTTCTTGAATGTGGTGATCAAAGTAGAAAACTTCTGCTTTGGAATATTCTTTGAGTTTGAGAATGTTGTTTTTGGGAAGGTTTATGTCTACTATGATTATGAACTGGTAATTTTTTGAGCCTATTTTCTCAATTTCATCGTCGCTGAGACGATAATTCCCAATAGGGGGAGTGTAATTCTCAATAGCCAGTTCACTCTTCACTTTTCTAAGGTACTGCAGTAATAAAGCTGCTGAGGATATTCCGTCTGTGTCCCAGTGATGAATTATCAAGCCTCTCTCATATTTCTTAACGTTTCTAAGCTCTGGTTCACCGATTTTAGAAGAAAACATTTAGGTTTCACCTACAAAGGAATCTTTGAAGCGCAGGATTATGTCGGCTACTTCTGGTCGCATCATTTCCTCTGGAGGTCTCTGTCCTTTGATGAGCATTTCGCGGATTCTTGTTCCACTGAATTTTATGTGTTGTTCTTCTCCATGGGGACAGGTTTTCTCATTTACGACTCCACCGCATTTTTTACAGTAGTAGAATGCTTTAAAGAATAGGGGAATTATTCCCAGGTCGGGAAACTCGTCGAATATGTCTTGTGCGGCATATGGGGGGTAGAAGTCACCCACTCCTGCATGATCCCTTCCCACTATGAAGTGGGTGCACCCAAAGTTTTTCCTCACGATGGCGTGGAATATTGCTTCCCGGGGCCCCGCGTATCTCATTTCGAAGGGTAGAATGCTTATGACGGCGCGGTCTTTTAGATAGTAGTGTTTTATCAGGGCATCGTAGGCTTCCAGTATTACTTCGTCTCGAAAGTCGCCGGCCTTCTTTTTTCCAATAACGGGGTTGATGAACACTCCGTCGACAAAGGTTAAAGCTGTCTTTTGAACATATTCATGCCCCAAATGAGGAGCATTCCTAGTTTGAAATCCCACTACTGTTCTCCACCCTTTCTCCTTAAATAGAATCCTGGTTTCTACTGGCTTTAGATTGTACTTTGAAAAGGGGGTTTCCATTTCAGTTATTAGATCAATTTTTCCACCCAAAAGGCGTTCTCCCATTTGGTTGACCTTTGCCACGCCGGGGTGTTTAGTGTCCAGGGTTCCATAGACTTTTTGAGCGAATTCTCTTTTGTCATATTTGTACATGTTCTCGACGTGCATTAGTGCTAAAGTCCCCTTTTCGTATGAGAGAGTGATTGTATCTCCTGCCCTTACTTCAAAGTTATTTGGAATGTCTAAGACTATGGGTAGTGTCCAAGGCAAATCGTTGGCTAATCTTTTTTCATCTAGTACACTATGATAGTCCTCCTCCAGAAGGAAGCCTTCCAAAGGACTAAAGACACCCCTAGCTATGTTTTCCACATCTTTAGCCAGTCCTTCATTAATATTTATGATGGGCAGTTCGCCTGCCTGTTCTAGAAATCTTTCTTTTTCACGCTCGGGTATTTCCCGGTTTACCAGTTTTCCACCGTGAGGCTTGGGCATAAACAGAACCTTCTCAATTTATAAGAGGGGTTAGCCGAGGTAACCTAGGGCTCTAAGCCGCTCCTTTACTCTCTCCTCATCCTCTTTGCTAAAGGGTTCCCCTTCTTCCTCTTCTTCCTCAGCCACAATTTCCCGAAGCACATATGTTACATAGCTTGAAACCGAGGTAAAACCGGTGCCCTTTATTCTTTCCTGTACCTTTTTAAACAGTGGTGTAGGTATAGAAACGGTGGTAAATTTTTTATCCTTCTTGGGCAATCCCAAACACCCTGTAATTAATTATAATTAACAATAATAGTTCAACCCATTAAAAACCTTTACTAATCAAAAAATTTTGAACCACAAAATAGCGTTTATGAGTCATTTTAATGGATCCCAATCTATGACCTATACCTTTTTTTGATTTTTTAATTCTTTGATTTTTTTCTTTATCAGGATTTTTTCAGTTACCATGTCTTGGTATAGGACTTGTCTTTTAGCTGGTTCTGAGTCTTCGCGGAATATTTCGGTTAGGACCCTGCCGTCCATATCCCTCGGCACGGGAACGTTGAACATGTGCAGTATGGTGGGGGCGAGGTCATAGATTTTCACGTCTCCGATTCTCCCCCAGTTCTTGATGTCTGGGCCGCAGGCCAGGAATACTCCGTGAAGCGTATGATAAGCGGACCAAACACTATTCTCAAAGTCCCAAACACCCCTCATCAAACTATCATAAACACGGTAACCCTCATTCGGTATTACTATTAGGTCTGGCGCCAGTTCCAGATGTTCCCCGTGGTAAATTTCCTCCTTTCTTTTAACATCAGAGACCAGATTTTCCCCTGTTTTTGGATTCCTTATCCTTTTTATTTCTCTGATTAGTAGCGTCCTTAGTGTTTCGTAATCTTTTTGGTTAAGTTCTGGGTTTAAGAATATCCCACATTCTCCGACGCAAACGGCTTTAGTTGAGCCCCAGTCCACTTGCCATATTAGCTCCGGGCTTGAAACCTCTGGTGGGAGAATCTTCTGCTGGAGGCTCATTAATTTTTCTGGAGGTATGAGTCTTCTCAACATTTTGTCTAGGCCTAATTGACGTGTAACATGTAATGTTTTCTTATTGAATACTCGGAGCCTGCTTAGTAATATGTTAAAAAGGGACAGGTTCAAATATCCATTCTTCAAAAACCAGTTATTCAGGCAGAAGGTTACTTTTAAGCCCGTAAAGCCATGATCGGAAATAATTAAAACGTTATTATCTTCCCCAACTTGCTCAAGAAGTTTCCCTATTTCTGAATCAATCATCCTCCAAATATTTTCAATGACTCCACCGAACCGTTTATCGCGGGCTTCCATTTCCTTCCAGAAAAAGTGCTGTATGGCATCGGTGTAAAAAAGGGTTATGTGAACAAAATCAGGCGAATAAAGTTTAATTAGATATTCAGTTACTTTGAATCTCTTTTTAACAAGTTCCTCCACCTCTGAAACAAGCCTATCCTTCCTAGCCAGTTGGTGCTGCGGATCAAGAATATACTCGCTGGGGTTAATTTTATAATCGAACTTCTCAACTAATATCTTTTTCAAATCCTTGGGAAAAGTGTAATCAGCATAATCAGAAAGGGGAAAACCAGAAACCATAAAACCCTTTATTCTCCTCGGAGGGCATAACAGTGGAAGATTTATGACACCAGAAGTTAAACCATACTCGCCCAAATAGTCCCAAATTTCCCTACTCCGAAAAGGGTCAGAAGCCATCACAGTCAATTCCAAATTTTTAACATCGAAACTGCACCAACTATACAATCCAAGCTTTCCAGGATTCTTACCCGTAGAATAACATTTCCAAGCTGGCGCCGTTGTAAAAGGAAAAGTACTCTGCAAATCTCCCCAAACCCCACTTCCCATAAGCCATTTAAAAGTTGGCAATCGATCCCGCTCAACCAAAGGTAAAAGTATGTTCCAAGTTGCACCATCTAAACCAATTACCAAGACCTTCAAATTTTACGCCCACCATTCTTACAAAATACACATAACCCGTTCGTGTAAAAGCGTTTTTAGTTTTTCCTGTAGTTTACCATGAAAATCTTTTCGTACTTTATCTAAAACACGAAGCGTATGAGGGTTTCATTTGATTTCACCTTCAAAGAAGCTTTTACAGGCTTCTTTTCTGATTTAGAGCCTCAAAATGAAGGGTAGAATAGGGTGAATCTGCATCTCCAAACAATTAACAGCAAAACCAGAAATTATACGTATGAAGCGCCCTTAGCAATTTGCTGGATTTCTATATTTTTAGAACCTTAGACGTTATAGAATCTAGCTAAGGATTTGCGTAAAGTTGTTACACAATTCATTTCGCGATTGCTTCATAGAGATTAATTATATGGTCAGTAACTGACTTCCAGCTATGGTTTTTAAGAACTTTATAATAACCATTCTTACCCATCTCTCTCCTCAAGTTCTCATCTTTCAACAACATAGCAATTTTTTTAGTCAAATCTTCAGTATTCCCAAATTCGACAACGAAGCCATCTTTTCCGTTAGAAACTACTTCTCTCATTACTGGAGTGTCAGCTGCTATCACTGGTTTACCACATATCCAGGATTCTAGATATACTAATCCGAGAGCATCGTTAATGGAGGGCATAACATAAATATCGCAGGCAGAGAAGGCGTCCCTTTTCATTTGTTGGTCACTGGGTCTGCTTAAATCCAAATCTATTATTCTCTTCCTTTGCTCCTTAGGTAGGCGAGAGAGATATTTTAACCAAACACGAAGTCTAAATCCCATAGCGACTAAATATACGTCTGGAGTATCCTTCCAAATTTTTTTCATGGCTTCTAACAAAAAGAACATTCCCTTCCCTTCGCTTTTTGGTCCGGCAAAAAGAATAACTGGATGAGAATCAAGGTCAAACTTTCTTCTGAAACGTTCTGAATTTGAGTTTTTCCAGAGTTCAACATTTACTCCTAACGTGGTTTTATGGATTTTACTTTTATCGACCCCCAGCTTGACCAGAATATTTTTTTCAGCGTTTGTGCAGGTAAGTACTGTGTCAGATTTCTTAAGTATATCGATTAAAAGAGTATTATAATATTCTCTCACTTTATAATGGAAAAAAGGAGTACATATAAAGGGTATTTCTGCTTTTCTTGCCGCAAAAAAAGAAAGGATAGTACTATTGCATTGAATTGGAGTAGCATGGACGAGATCATACTTATCTTTTACTATATCGAAGTATATTGATGGTGTAAACCCTGAGTATAAAGAGTTCATAATACCAGAAAAGGGATCAAGAAGATTACGAAATAAACGTCGTTGTTTATGCAAGCTTATCGTGGGATACCGCCTCACTCTGACACCATTTATTAGTTCTTCGTATGCCTTGAGGAAACCGTTTTCGGTTAAAACTCTTACATCGTAAGATTTCTTGACTAATTCTTCCGATATATTACGTATGTATTCTGAAGCCCCGGTAACCTTAGTCCAGTAGGAAACCGCAGTATGCGCTACTTTCATTTATATCCCAGGTAAATTGATTATTTCTATCAGTTATTTTTTTATTTAATATTTAAAATTTATGTAATATCACATAACAATACTTTCTATAAAATTTCACTAAGGGATACAGAAGGGGCCCATTTAAAATGACGTCAAACTGTGATTTACCGTACGTTTCCTCTTCTCTCTTTATTGGTGCGCTAGTTTTGATGAATTTCCCAAGGAGGTATCCTGTATTTTTATTATATTTAACCCACTTTTTGCACCTTTGCTTTTTGTAGGATTCATAAGCAGGGTGGTGGATACTAGCCTCAACCGAACAATTTTCTGGGAACTTCCAAATCCCTGCAACGGAAATAAGCAGAAGTTGAGAAAAACAAAAATTACAAAAATACACGAGAGGTGCGGGATGTGAGATTCATATTCCGATTTTATTTTATACCGTAGGGTTGGCAAAGGTATATTTGTGGGAGGAAGAGTTAAGTCCCAAAAGGGAAGTGTCGCTTATTAGGAACAAGGAAAAGTTTATCGGGCCTATCAAAGCGAGTCCAAATTAGGAAGTTTATAACACAGTAAAATAGTATAATTGCTAGACTTAAGAAGGCATATTGGCTTTATCTAAAAGGATATGGGAATAATCTAAAAAGATATGGGAATATGGTTATAGTTATTTGGTTTCAGTTAATAGGAGAGTTAAGCAGCGGAAAATTGTGCTAGGTTTGTGATTTAGCCAGTTGAAGTAGGTGGAGAACAATTTGGTCAAGACTCAAAAAACAGAAGTCTATTCACGATTTAAAGCTTTATTAAAGGAAAGGGAATTGGGCTTATTTAAACCATCTAACAGAAAGAATTAGAGAGGGCTATAGAATGGATCTTCGTGATAAAAATATGTTAGTTACAGGAGGTGCCGGTTTCATAGGCTCACATGTATGTGAGTATTTTGCAGAAAGGGGTTGTAAAGTTATTGCATTCGATAGTTTGGAAAGAGGGAAACTTTTAGAGGAGGAAGTTAATCAAAGCTATAACTTGAGGTTTCTAAAAAAGTTGAATAATGTAAAATTTATAAGAGGGGACGTAAGGGATTTTAAAGCTTTGAAAACTGTTTGTAATGATGTAGACGCTATAATTCATACAGCTGCTCAGGTTGCTGTGACAACTTCTCTAAAAAATCCGAGAGAGGATTTTGAGATAAATGCTCTAGGAACCTTTAACGTTTTGGAGGCAGCAAGGCAAAGTTCCAACGATCCACGGATAATTTATTGCTCAACCAATAAAGTATATGGAAGCAACGTTAATAATATCCCCGTGCGTAAAAGGGGTAAAAGATACGAGTTCGCAGACGAAAAATTTGAGAGGGGAATTTCAGAAAATTTTCCAGTTGATCTCTGTGAGCATACACCCTACGGCTCATCTAAACTTGCAGGCGACATCTATGTTCAGGATTACGGTTACATTTATGGGTTGAAAACTGGAGTTTTCAGAATGAGTTGTATTTACGGAACTAGACAGTTTGGTGTACAGGATCAAGGTTGGGTTGCCTGGTTTGCAATTGCCACACTATTAGGAAAACCTATAACGATTTATGGCGATGGAAGCCAGGTAAGAGATATCCTTTATGTCGATGACTTGGTAAGAGCGTATGAACTATTCTTGAAAAGCAATTTGAAGCAGGAAGTATTCAACATAGGAGGCGGCCCCGAAAATACAATATCCCTCCTGGAACTGCTGGACTTATTGGAAGAACTAACTGGGAAAAGAACTAGAATAGAATATTCTGACTGGAGACCCGGCGACCAAAAAGTGTATATCTCAGATATAAGAAAAGCAAAGGAAAAGCTCCATTGGGAAGCAAAAATAGGCCCAAAAAAAGGCGTTTCAAAGATGATTAAATGGATGGAGGCAAACCCGTTAAGAGATATATGATTCTCAATTCAAGTTTTCAATCAGAAAACTAGTAAAATAGACCCTTCACCCATCCAACTAGGAATTCAAGGTAGTGGTTCGCCAACCAAAAGGCGGTTTTTGGACTGTGCGATCGTAAACCGACAAGAAATGATACTATTGGGATTTGGAGAAATCTTCGAAGTATCCACCTTTTTGGATATAGTTTGAGTTTGTTGTAAACGTATCCGAGTTGGATCATATCATGCAACTTTATATAGTGGAAGCCATTAACTTTTACTTTTTTCCATTTCCACTTTTTAGTAACATATTGGTATAATATTTGATCTTCGCCCCAAAAAATTTTTGGGGGATTATATCCTTTTAAAGCCTCTTTCCGCATTAGACAATTATTGATCCCGGGATTTCCTAATTTACTAGGGTCGCGAAGCATCCAGACAGTTTCAGTGTAGGGCCCAAGCTGGGGGTGTACTTGACTAATCATACCCCCTATAGCTCCAGTTTCATCGTCTATGTAGTTAGTCATCGTTTTCCACCAGCCTTTACCTACCAAAACGTCATCGTCTAAAAATACTAACCAGTCAGTTGACACTTGGTCATATGCCTTTTTTCTCGCTTCACTTAATGCTCCTCCCTCTATGATAATTAACCTATTTACCGGAATTTCTTCATAAATTCTATCTATGAATTCTTTTCTTAGACTTTCTTTCGTTTTTACTGGAATGACAACGTCAACTTTTTGGGGAATGTCCGCCATACTTTTCACTTCTACTGGCTTAATGACATGTTAGAAGGTAAATTCTACATATTTATTTATCTTTTCAGTTTAGTTATAAGACACAATTAAGCGTTACCTGTTGTGTGCATGTTCGGAAAGTGTTCTAAGCCCCCTTGATGGAAGCCTAATTGCAGTTGTTCCACCGGTGAAAACGCCGAAATATGCCTAAGAGGGGGAGGGTTTGAGCCGAAAAAGGTATAGCTCATGATAGGTGCAACTCAGCTAACAGTGCCTCATAAAGGAGAATGTGTATTTTTTGTTTATTATTTCTTTTTGCTTGGCCCTCCTATTCAAACTTATTAACTGCGTTTCATATTCCAATATTTTTCAGCTTTTAAGAAACCTTTTAGGTAATCTAACCAGTGTATGGTGTTCCAAGTTATAATTTTCACATCTCTTTCAAATATTGCTGGTAAAAGTGCCTTTACTGGCGCCAACAGTATTTTTCTGATTAGGATAGAGGGCAAGAGTCTTAACCCGAAGAGTTTTCTATCACCAGCGCCCTCCCATAAACTTTTCATAGAACCATGGTCACAGTAGTGTACAGATTCCTCTGTTTTCATAACATAATATTTCCAGCCATTCTTATTCAAGTATAAGCCAATGTATTTATCTTCCCCAGAACTCAAATTTGACGGTATTCTTATTCTTTTGAGCGCCTCTTTTTTGAGTAATGTAACTATACAGAAGAAGCCAACATTTTTGCTCTGAGATGTAAATTTACGCCACCAATTATCATACTTGACTTTAGGTTCTAAGCGCCTGGTCCTTGTTGGCACATCAAGAACCACCGCGCCTAATCGATCATCTCTATTTAGCATTTCACACGCCCTATTTAACCATTCATTACCACTTAATACAGCATCGCTATCCACAAACAAAAACAATCTAGTACTAACGGTGTTCATGCCAATTTGCCTAGCATGTCCTAAAGAAACATTTTCAAGTAATATTTGAGCACCGTGTTTCCCAGCTATCTTAAGAGTATCATCAGTACTATAATGGTCCACAACTATTAAGTTATTAACGGGAACGTATTGTTTTATTGATGTTAAGCACTCATCTAAATACTTCCCACTTTGATAGGTGCAAACCACCACATCCAACTTTTCCAAGTAGCGACACCTATGTTTTAATGCGTCGTTTTGAAAAAATCTTCATTAATAGTTTAAATCATTAGACGTAGCATTAGTACTAAATGAACTACCTTGTCCGGCACAATTTTGCCCTTTATTATTTATTCCTTATCTACTTCGAAAACTATTTAAAATTAATTACTATAGATTGTGGCAAGCGTATTTTAGCATTACTTTTATTTTAAGCCTTCAGGCTTGTTAATCTCTACATTCAGACTAAACCAACACATCTACTCCCTGACCGTCTTCATCAGAACCATAATCAATTGGCTGCCAGCATTTTCAAGTCTTTTCCCCTCAATGTAATCCCCAAAATCTATCCACAAACCTTCCTTCATAAACACGATTTCAAAGGCTTTCACCATTTTAAGAACATCCCTTTTCGAAAAATTATGAGGATGAGCTAAATCCCTACTTATCAGTCTATCAAATGTTTCAACAATAAGCACAAACAACCCACTATTTTTGAGCACACGATGAATCTCACTAACCGTTTTAACCGGATTGGAAACATGATCCAAAGCATTACTACAAAAGACCACATCAAAAAAATTATCTGGAAAAGGAATATTTTCACCAAATCCCTTCATAACAGTTATTCCTTCCGGATATTTGTAGATTTTATGGTAATAGTCTGCTAATGGATCTATACCATATCTCTCTCCAAGAATGTAGTGGAGAACTGTGCTAATTCCACAACCCACATCTAATATCCTAGTTTTTTCTGTGAATTTGCAGATTTTAAGAATGTCATCTAGACTACGGTATTCTTTCCAGCAAGCTAATACTTTATCTTTGTTTCGTTTAAACGTTTTAGCCCATTCCACCTGAAAAGCTAATTCTGCATAGTACTTGTTTATATATCTATTCTTTATTATCCAGAACAGTTTTTCGAATCCAATTTTTTTGTACCAAGCATAACTTTTAATAAAGTCTTTAATGGATTTAGGGAAATACCTTAACACCATTGTCTTTTCCCTGGACATAGTTTACAATTATCTCATAGAAATTCCTATCTTTGGATTTATTAAAGTAAACGGTTATCTGAAAAAGTGGGCCGCATAGAATAGAGTTAAAACTGATTGGAGGAGGTTCATAACCACTCTTTAAAGATTAGTACTTCGGAAACTTTTGAAAGTTTTATTTGGGGACGCCACCCATTAAATAGAATATGCAAAACAAAATAATCGGACAGCATCCCCAAGAAGTTTTGTGTTCTAGGCAGTTAAAAATGTGTCTGATACCCTGGCATCAAGCCTGCCGGAGACCATCAGGGAATGGAGGCTGAACAGAGGAAAACTGGCAAAAATCCTCGCCAGAGCGGCCCTCCTTGGAGCCCACCCCCACAAGGACAGCCGAAATCCTTTGGCGCCACAAGATGAGGACACTGTAAGCTATCAGCTCCGGAAAGTGGGAATGGATTGCCCCCAGAAGCTCAACCTAGAACTTTAGCACCACCGCACTAGGGCTCCTTGAGAGGGACAAAGAGTACATCCTTGCAGTGGACACCACAGAGGTTGAATACTGGGGAAAAAGGGATATGTGGGTTCACTACCAATAATGTTCGGAAGATTTTTTGGGTAAGTTTTTTGTCTCTTATAAGCGCTTATTATAAGATATGGAAACA
>JAHAWU010000124.1 GCA_018383815.1 Candidatus Jordarchaeia archaeon
TGGAGCCTCTAAACTCCGCTTCTTTAAGGTTGGGAAACTTGCTTTCGAGTTCTAGGAGGCTCTTAGCTACCTTTAAATCGAGGGGTGTCACCTCGCCTCGTTCTATTTTTTCCCTGCATGTGGAACAGTAAACTCCACTTTTAAGACAAAAAGAACATACGGGAACCTTCAATTCTCAAGTCTCCGGATACAAGTAATCATGAGGCTGTAAGTACCGGTTAAGGCAGTTTTCCGCCGATAATAAACAGCAATTTTGGTGTAGTTTTTATAAGAAGAGGGATTGCTTAAAAAACTTTTGTTAAATTAGACTTGAGGGGGCTTTGCCCAAAGAAACACTGTGAACTTTTAGTAAAAAAGAAAATTTATTAATTAAATAAAAAATTTTATAAAACCAAAGAAGCGACCCTAGTCTTTTCCCAGTGTAATCTCGATGGTTGAAACGTTAATCGTTGAACCGTTTTCTGTCGTAATGGGCTCAGTTCCAATTTTTATGTCCTTGGGTTTAGCCTCTGAAACGAATCTGTTTCTCACTATTTCAGCCACATCTACAGCTCTGCTAATGGAGCGTCCACGCGCCTTCAATGTCACTTCCTTTTTTCCATTGTGGAATAGAGTTATGCATGCTAAAACATAATTCATCACGGGTTTGGATCCTATGTAGATGGAGTTTTCTTCTGACATGATTGTTACCTCTTCCGCGCTTTTGGATTTGTTGCATAATCACTAAACGCCGTATTAACCTAGAAATAATAAAGTTTTTGGTGACGCTAAAAAAGTCGAATTATTAAGCAAAAACAACCGTTTTTTATGAGAGGAATACTCATAAAGAATTACTAATTTTTAAACAATATAATGATTTTCGTTTTCAATACTCTGACTTCTGCAACAAGAATATAGTTGAATTTTTATATCGTGAAAAAATATAAAATTAAAGATTTGAATATAGTAAATTGAATTCTTCTAATTTCTAAAAATTCTGGGTAATGGTTAGCATGATTAAGGCGTTCCATATTCTTCTTAAGTCCGGTGAACCCCTTTTCCATAGGGTTTATGGTAAGGAGCAGGTAGATGAATTGCTTTTTTCGGGGTTTCTAGGCGCTGTTTACAACTTTGCTAAGGAACTGGGTCATGGAGATATCAAAACTGTGGAGGTTGGTGATGCAAGGTTCGTATGCGAAGTTTCTGAGAACTTGATTTTCGTAGCTGTTGTTGGAAAAGACGACGATGAACAAGAACTCAAAAATTTTCTAGGCTTTGCTTCTAAAGCCTTTGTTAACCGCTTCAGAGAGGAACTTAAAACATGGCGTGGAAATGTGACTGTCTTTAGGCCATTCACCCAAGAGCTAGACCGCCTAGTGGAAGATTATCAAACGAAACGCCTCCCAGGTAAGGTTAAATTAGTGCCTTTTCTAAGAGATGCTTCCGGGGGATCTTCAAGCTATCCCTTTGATGTGGAAATAGCCTCTGTTTTCTCTTTACTGGAAGATGTAAGAGAGCGTGGAGGGGGCTTTCTCTGGAAAAAGCCAGAGGAGGAGTTGAGGGGAATTATAAGAGTTTTATGGCCTTTTTGGATAGTGCCTTTTGAGGATGGAGACCGGGGAGTTATAGTGGATGCTATGAGTACGGCGTCCCTCCAAATACGAGCTAAACGTTACCTGGCTTTAGATAACGCTGATAATTTTCTCAAAATAAATAGTGTAGATGTGTTTGTAAGTTCTCTCGAAGATCTACTATTGGATTTAGAAAGTGAGAAATTGGAGGAATTTCCACTATATGGATTTTTAGTTCCAGAGCTAGTTAGAGATTTGGAGACCAGCTTTTCTCAAGCCAGGTTGGGTGAGACTAAGGATTATGTTGTAGTCCGCCCCCTTATAACTCGCACCCAAGCAGTAGAGAATAAAACTGCTTTTATGAAGTTAATTCAGGATTTGGAAATGCGTTCTCAAAGGCTTATGGAAAAGGAAAATTTCTTAACATCAATAACTGAGAAATGGATAAAGATAATAAGTGAAAAGATGGTGGAGTCCGGGGAAAATTATAGAGTCAAAATAGAGGAAACCACTAAGGATGTCGAGAAGCAGATTGGAATACTCTTACAGCTCAGAGAAGAAGAACTAAAAAAGCTTGATGCTTGGTTTGCTGAAGCAGATAAGAAACTAATACTAGAAATAAAAGAATTGTTCGGTCCGCTGATTGAGGTTTTAGAGGATGTGGCGTTAAAATCCACCGAGGAGATAGAAAAGTCAATTGATGAAAAAATGAGCGTGTTGGAGGTTATAGAGGGGAGAATTCAAAAATTAGCCAACGTTTCGGAGTATATGAATAAGACCAAGAAATTGGTGGAGAACATTTCTAAGAGTATAAAGAAAATTGATTCAACTATTGAGAAAATAAACAAGAAAATAGAAGTTGACAAAAACTCTATTCTGAAGAACTTTGATGGGAAGATTATGGAGCAAAGAAGTCGTATAGACTTATTGAAAGAAGAAGCAAAAGATGTCTTGAGCAAACAACAGATTGTAATGGACAGAGTTAAATCTAAAATCCAAGAATTAAGTCAGCTGGTTCAATGTGAGCGCAAAGAAATCGGGCGTCTCTTAAACCTTTTAAATTCACTAATAATTAAAATGCCGGACAAAATATTTTCTCCATCTCTATTTTATATTCCCCTCTACATTGGAAAATTCGAAGATACGAAGCAAGAGAGATTTTTTGTGGTGACCCCATTAGTTCTGCTAAAATCGAATGAAACTATTAGTTGTGATTTTGGGCAGAAAACACTCCCCTTAGATCTACCTAACCCTGCGTTTCTAGAAGTTGTAAAAGGAAGGGCTGAAACACTAATTAATGATAGTAAGGAGCTAAAATTAGAAATTCAAAAGGGGCTTAAAAAAGCAAATCTAATAAATTCACAAAAAGTAGAAACAAGCGTTTATGAAGGCTTAAACAATCTATTACGCCTCAATATTCTTACTGAGAAGGACTTTCAAATTTTGAAAGCTAGAGCCAAAGAGGTTTTTAGGGCAGAGGAGAGAATTTAAAAACCTACATAAGCTTCGCTTCTTAGACAAACCAACATATGCTGAAAGCATTTCAGATAAAGTATGAAAAAGTTTTTCATGGGAAATCATGAAAAATGTTTTTCATAGCAAAATAAAATTTAACCAATCAGTTCATATATTGTAGTTCTCTGAACTGGGATTCGCCCACAGTCTTTGATGAGGGCTATTATAGTTTCAGGGGGGAGATACTCTCCACTGGGGGATCCAGCTATTTTTGAAATATTTTCCTCAATTAATGTTCCGCCGAAATCATTTGCGCCTGCGTTTAAGCAGAACTGGGCAAATTTTGTGCCAAGCTTAACCCAGCTCACTTGGATGTTATTTATTAACCCGTCAAACATTAAGCGGGAAATAGCGTAAACTTTTACGTCTTCCATGCCCGTGGCGCCTGGCCGGGAGGAAAAATTCTTGTAGAGCTCTGTTTGTTGGTGAATGAAGCTAAGTGGGACAAATTCTGTGAATCCCCTGGTTCTCTTCTGTAAATTCCTTAAAATATCCATATGGACTGCCTTGTCTCTACTGCTTTCTATATGCCCATACATCATAGTGCTTGAAGTCAATATTCCTAACCTATGGGCTTCCTCAATAATCCTAATCCATTCCTTTACTGATATTTTGGTGGGGCAAATCACTTCCCTAACTTTATCCACTAATATTTCTGCCGCTGTTCCGGGCATAGAGTTCAATCCTGCTTCCTTTAGAATCTTTAAGACTTCACATGTGCTTAACCCTTCCTTTCTTGCAGCGTGGTGTATCTCCATTGGGCTGAAGGCGTGAATGTGTATGTCTGGGCTAACTCTTCTCACTGCCTTTATTATTTCTAGGTATAAGTCAAGGGTAGCTTCTGGGTGTAGTCCACCTTGAATGCAAACTTCGGTGGCTCTCATATTTATTGCTTCGCGGGTTTTGTTTTCAATCTCTTTTGGTGATAGAAGGAATCTGTTCGGAGAATCTTTGTCTTCCCTAAAGGCGCAAAAGCGACATCTATTGACACACACATTTGTAAAGTTAATGTTTCGATTTATAACATAAGTTACAATATCACCCACAGCTCTCCTTCTAACCTGATCCGCGACAAAGATTAGGGCTAGAAACTCCTGGCCAGTGCAATTGAACAGGAGTTCTGCTTCGTCTACTGAGGGGGGGTGTCCATCTATGGCTCTCTGAAGTATGTGAGAAACTTCCCCATTTATGTTATCCAGCAAATTCAATTTTCACACTTCCTGTAACCTTTTTCGTCTGCCAATTTGTGGATGAGGGGGGCAACTTTACCAGAAACATAGCCCTTTTGTATATATTTCGGATAAATTGGTAATCTTTCCACTAATCTGAAGTTATTTTCTCTAGTTATTTTTTCAAGCTTTTGCCTTGTTGGCCAGGGATTATTTGGATTAATTTCATCTGGGGTTACGGGTGAGATTCCTCCCCAGTCATTCATCCCCGATGCAAGTAGCTCACGTTCGCGCCCAGTGTTTAAATTTGGAGGAATTTGAATACTTATTTCACCCTTAAAAACTAATCGGGTAATAGCTGCGGTTAGCATAATGTCGCTCAAACTTGGCGGCTGCACCTTTTCCATGGCTGTGCCTGGTATTGGAGTGAAATTCTGAATTATTATTTCTTGTATGTGGTCATATTTCTCATGAAGCTCTTTTAGAGTGAATATGCTTTCTATTCTTTCCTCAACTGTTTCTCCTATCCCCAGAAGGATGCCCGTCGTAAAGGGCACCTTTAACTCTCCCGCGTATTTTATAGTTTTGATTCTGCTTTCAGGTAATTTTCCTGGACTATGCTCATGGGGTCCGCCCGCTCCACATAGCCTCTCACTACAGTTTTCCAACATGAGGCCCATGCTGGCATTTACCTGTTTTAGCTTTTCAATCTCCCGTTTCTCCAAGATGCCCGGGTTGCTGTGGGGAAGCAATCCCACATCTAGTGCCACCAGACAAAGATCGTAGAGATAGTCCACTATTGAGGAGTATCCCCACTCCTCAAGTAAGCTTCTAACTTCGGGATACTTTTCTTCAGGTTTTTCCCCGAAGGTGAAGAGTGCTTCAGTGCATCCCGCCTTTTTGCCTCTAATTAAGAGATTTTCTACTTCTTCGGGGCTCATAATCCTTGCAAGCGGATCCCCTGGTTCCCTTCGGAAACCACAATAACTGCAACGGTTTCTACAAATATTTGTTAATGGGATAAAAACGTTTAGAGAAAATGTTACAATGTCACCATAATACTTTTTCCTTATTCTATTAGCTGCATCACATACAGCCTGAAGATTTTTTTCACTTGATAGATTTAGTGCTTCCTCAAATGTTAAGTCCTTGAAATCAATATCCTTGAGCACGACCCTAGCCTTCCTTCCTTAAGTTGTAAATATTGGTTGAATTTGCTATAGGGAGGGCGTATTTTTCTTTTTGGCGGAGGGGAAGGAGCCCATTATTTTTACCTCTCCGGCGCTTTTGCTAATATTTATTATTGCCTCCTTAACCTTGGGGTCTTTTCTATGGCCTTCCAAATCCACAAAAAATATGTAGTCTCCTAGAACTCTTTTTGAGGGTCTAGACTCGATTCTTGTAAGGTTGATGTTTCTTTCTTTAAACTGCTCCAAAACTTCGCATAAAGCACCAGGTCTATCCTGCAATAGAAATATGGCTATGGAGGTTTTATCTTGGCCTGTGGGCTCAGTGTCTTCAGAGGCTATGACAGCAAACCGGGTTTCATTAGTTTGTTCATCCTGTATTCCCTCGGCAAGCACAGTCATTCCATAAAGTTTTGCGGCTGCTAGGCTACCGATGGCCGCAATGTTTGTGTCTTCTTCCTCCGCGACTATTTTAACCGCCTCTGCGGTGCTAAGAGTTTCATAGAGATGTGCATGTGGTAGCTTTTTGGCAAGAAATGTTCTACACTGGGCCAAAGCTTGTGGATGAGAATAAACCTTAGTTATTTTATCAAGGCTTACCTTTTCTTTTGAAATTAAATTGTGTACCACGGGGAGGATGATCTCTCCACAAATCTTCGCCTCGCTTCGAGCTAAGAGATCTAGGGTTATCGTTACACTGCCTTCAACCGAATTCTCAATGGGAACGATTCCAATGTCTACATGTTTATTTTCCACCGCGGATATAATACTTGCGATGGTTGACATGGGAATCAGTTCCGCTTCGATTCCTGCAGCATACTTTAGAGCGGCTTCCTCTGTGAATGTCCCACGAGGGGATAGATAAGCAATTTTTTTGACTTCGCCCCTCACCTCGCCTTCCGTTCTTCTTCCATAGTCAATTATTTCAAGGAAAATCTTATTCACAAAACTGGGATCCAAGCCCATTTCGACAGCCCTTTTTTCACTATTGGCAATTACTTGTGTTTCCCTTTTCTGGTCTCTAATCTTCAGCTTCAGACTTGACTTTACTTTGGCTAGCTCCCTGATCTTATCTCTTCTCTGGGCTAAAAGCTCCACTATCTGTGAATCGATTTCGTCTATTTCCTTCCTAATGGCTGCCAACTTATCTTCATAATTTTCTGATTTCACTTCTCACACCAATCTACGACTTAAGAATGCAGATTACTTTTTTTAGATTTATAACTTTCTGTTAGGTAGCATTGAGACTTGCAAAATGAATATATTATCTTTCGAGTCTCTTTTTAGTATCAAGAAATTTAAGCCCTTTGACTATTCCAGAATTTACGGTGCCTTAACATGTGTAAATTGTTAGCCTTATCTGGTAGTAGTGAAGAGGACAACAAAAGTATTTTGGAAGCCTTTGTTAAAAAATTTGGGTCTACAAATCCAGATGGTTGGGGAATGGCTCTTCTGGACGAATCAACTGGACTATACCGTATCAAAAAGTTTTACCATAGGGACCGACGACGGTTGGAGGAGGCTTTCTTACGTGATTTAGGGGAGGTAAGAACTAGGTCGTTAATCGCTCATTTACGAAAGGCGTCAATTGGTCGGAAGAGTCAAGAGAACTGTCATCCCTTTGAAGGATACATAGGTAATCGCCAATTTGTCTTTGCACATAATGGTAGTGTGTGGCCCAGAAGAGTTCTTGAATCTAAATTGGTTAACCATAAACCAAAATCTGACGATCCCACTGATTCAGAACTGGTTTTCTGCTATATTATGGAAGTTTTAGAAGAAAGAGGCGTAGATCTGAACTCGTGGCGAGATATAGTTGAAACTATAAACAGTGTAATTTTAAGCATTCGCTCAGAGGCTCTTATTACAAAATTAAATTTTATCCTTGCCGATAAAAGTTACATATACTGCTACAACTGGGGTGAACTTCAATATACACTAATGGAGGAAAACACCAATAGCAAACTTCCCAACGAAACATTCTCCCCCAGTAATGGAAAGTTTTTAGTGTGCAGTAGACCTCTACTGGAAAACTGTTCTTGGAACTCCATACCCCCGAAAACCATTTTAGTTCTGCGAGAGGGAAAAATACAATTCTCAAGCAAAAATACTAAATACTAGGTAGCTAGTTTTTAAATTAAGCCCAAATATATATAATTATAAAATGTGCTCATAACAATTAATTTAGACTTAATGATAATTGGCTATTTAAAAAAGAGACCAAGTTTCCATGAAGCATTATCCGTTTTTGGAGGGAAACCCGATTGAAAGCACTAATACTTGCTGGCGGAACAGGTAAAAGACTCTTCCCCCTAACAGAGACTCTTCCCAAAGCCATGATTCCACTGGCTGGGAAACCGGTGCTGGAGTACGTGATAGAATACTTGGTTCACACCAACTTGAATGACATCATCATTGTGGTGGGACCTAAAAAGGAGCAAATTTGTGATTACTTCTCAACAGGTAAGGATTTCGGGGCAAATATTTCCTATGTAGAGCAAAAAAGTCCTCTGGGAGTTGAAGACGCAATTCTCACAGCTTTACCCGTATTGGAAAAGGAGGAGGAATTCCTAATTGTCCATTCCGACTTTGTCGCCTCAAGCGAAATAATCAGCAGAGCTATAGAATACCATAAGGGTTTAAATTCCGATGCCACTATTGTGATTACCTTGGTTGACGATCCTACCCTCTATGGTGCGGTGGAAATTGATGAAAACGCGAGAATAAAGAAAATTATTGAGAAGCCTAAAAAAGAGGAGGCCCCAAGCAACTATGCTGCTGCCGGAGTTTATGTCTTTAAGGGGGAGTTCCTAAAGAAATTGGAGGAAACAAAGAGATTCGACGCAGCTGTCCAATCAATGATACGGGAGGATAAAACAGTTTATGGTATGGTTTGGGAAAAGGATTGGACTGAGATAACCTATCCCTGGGATATTCTAGAGGCTAACAGATTCGTTTTGGCCCAAAGGCTTAAGGGTAAGGGCTCTTTTATCGCGGAGAGCGCGCAGATTGATAGTACTGCCAAAATAGAGGCTCCAGTGTGGATTTGTGACGATGTGATAATAAGACCTCGCGCGGTCATAAGAGGCCCCTGTTTCATTGGTCCAGACAGTTTCATTGGTGATGGAGCCCTAATAAGAGACCACACCTCAATAGGTAAGCATGTTTCCATAGGGTTTGGAGTAGAAATAAAAAATAGCTTAATACTTGACGACTCATCTGTTGGAAGGTTAAGTTATATTGGCGAGAGTATAATAGGAAGATCAGTTAAAATTGGGGCGGGAACCCAGACGTGGAATATTAAAATGAGGGGAGGCCCCCCCATAGAAATGAATATTGATGATAAAAAAGTTCCAGTACCCGCAGAAAGATTCGGTGCTGTTATAGGGGAGAATGCTGAAATAAGCATTAACGTGTCAATATTTCCAGGCAAAAAAATTGGAGCAGGGTCAACAGTATTTCCTGGAGTGATAGTTGAAGAAGACGTTCCCTCAAATGCAGAGGTGAGAGCCAAACAAGAAATTAAAATCATTACAAAAAAAGATTCTAAACTATAAAAGTATTTGTGATATTTATGTTGGAGGCTTTCTACCAAAAATTAGATGAAGACATTAAAACTGCTAATGATTTGGAGAAGAGGGGGGATTTTAGAGCTGCGGCGAAACTTTGGATTGAGATAGCTGAATACTGCTTAAAATTTGCTAGATCTGAATATGCTTCTGAGGAAATTAGAAAAAACCTTATTGAGAGGTCTGAAGGCTATATTGAGCATGCAAAAATGCTAAAAATTAGACCAGCACCCTTAAAGGGTCCCATAGAAAAAAGTTCCCAAGCAATAGACTATTTGGAAAAAGCTTTGGATGATAAGATTAGGGCTGATAAACAGTGGATGGCCCTTGACCTAAACTCTTACATAATAACTATGTTTGGTGTAATTGAAAAGCTGCTCCACCATGTTTATATCTCCAAAACGGGTAATCTTCCAAGTCTCGAAGAAACATTTACTTCTCTTGTTAAATGGGCCTACAGGGAAGGAATTATTAGTGACCACCCCGACAATATTGAATTCGTTAGACTCCTTTACGAAAAATTATCCAAAAAATCGCAAAAAATAACTAGTGAACAGGCTATGGAAGCAAGAGAAATAATGGAGCGAGTGTATAAAGAGTTATGCGAAAACCTATAACCTTCACATACCTTCTACTTCTTTTTCCAAACCTTCTTTATTTCCTCTTCAGAGGCTAGTCTGAAGGTTTGAGTCTCTGCGTCAATGATGCCTAAATCTATGTCTTCAGGCTGAAGATCTTCAGAAACTTCCCTCAAAGTGTCTACCGCCAGTTTTAACATTTCACTTATCGACATATCCTCTTTATACCCTGCTTTCAGAATTTCTAAAGCCTTAGGTTCATTAGCCCCAACCGCTGCAGCTTTGCTTTTGGTCAAGGCTCCCGAGGTGTCTATGAGAACTATTTCCGGGCCCCCTCTGCTTATTCCTCCAAAAAGTAAGGCACATCCAAATGGGCGTGTTCCTCCTAACTGTGTAAAGCGCTGCATAAGGCGCCCTAGCCTTTGGGCAAGTGTACTAACATCTATTTTTTCATCGTATGTTACTCTATACGATTGAGCTATGATTCTTGCTCTGTCAAGTAGAAGTCTTGAATCTGACATGTATCCGGCACTCGTGGCGCCTATGTGGTCATCGATTTTTAAAACTTTTTCGTGGGATTCAAGCAGTTTGCTGTGTGTTTTCGCCACCCCTGCTAGTACCACGCCCTTAGATGTTTTTATACCAACAGCCGGCGCTCCTTTTTTAACTGCTTCGCTGGAATACTCCACTTGAATAATACGCCCTTCAGGAGAATACATGGTGCTACTTTTATCATAATCCATCTCGTCGGACATTAGCCGTCTCCTCTTATATTTTGACCCATTATCCTATAAGAATTGAAAGTTTCTAAATATTTCCCAAAGCCCTGCTATTCTCTAATTTTTAAATCTTTTTAATTTTGTATTATTTATACTATGCGAACCTGTTTCTAAACTCTAATTCCACTAGTTAAAGCGGGGTGTGTTAGGAAAGACTAGCGTTTCCACTAATCCATTCAATCCTTAGTTTCTTTACTAGAATTTTTACTTGCTAGAAATTTTTTTGAGCACATCTTGAATATCATATACGCAGATTAGGACACCTTCTATATCAAGTATATCCTGCTGTAGCAAGTTGCCGGCGCGTGAAAGGTCTATCTGTAATCTGAGCATAAAGGGTGAAAAGCCTTCGTTTAATTCAGGGTTTTCCGTATAAATCGCTGCGTGTATCAAGTCAACGCCCCCATAGCCCAGGTCGAAAAGCAAGTCGTCAACTTTCAAAAGCAACTCAACTATTAGTTGCTTATCACCCTTAGTGCGTAGTTCTGCCTCGGCATCAGACAGACTCTTACTAATCTCTTCCAGCGTCTTTTTCAAAGAATCCGCGTTTATAGGCTTCTCCCCTCGGTATATAGTTGCCTCCGGGCAGAAATCAAGCCACCACTCAAAGTAGTGCGCTGTGCTGCAGAAGAATTTCTTATCCTGATTTGATGGCTCCACGGAAATTGTATATTCGCATTTCTCACCGCAAATAGTGCACACCTCAGCCCTGTCTTGATATGGTCTAATACCTCCGCAAAAAGGTACACGAACGTACATAGCGTCGCCTTTGGGGGGCAGGAGTTTGTGAGGAATTTGCAACTCTTCACTAAGTGGTTTTGAGTCTAATTCGGCAAATATTGCGGTCCAGACCGGGCCTCGTGGAGTTCTAACTAAAAGAGGATTTCTTCTCGGGTGGTTGTTGCAATACGTCCAATATGGATCTTCAATTTCGAAGTTTCTAACCTCACAGAAGGGCTCATGGCTTTTATCCCTATTTGCTTTATTGAATGTACAGGTTCCACAGCAGTCGCTGCCACCATCGGGCATAATAATTCTCTCCTAAAATCACACAATGCAACTAATCCTTTCTGCTTATCTTATATGTGCTTGCATAGGGTCAGGGGGGGTAGTTGAATTTTGCACATTTCAGGTACACTTATTGGGTGTTGTAAGGTTTCGAGTGTTCATCGCTTCCAAAATTTTATGTGTGGTGTATCTTTCGTCAATAATATGTGCTGAGTTGTAGTGTAATGCCATTTTTAATATAGTTAACTGTTTTATCAATTTTTAGATGAAATTGTGGCGGTTATGGGATTTTACTAAACTTCTTTTTTAAGAGGGCGTAAAAAGTTTTTAGTGCAGGTTTGAACCGAAAGATTGGAGTAGTCCTTCGCTACAAGTAACTAATGGGAAAAAAAATGAATGAAGAACTACTCCAGTTGTTTATTCTCGCTCTACCCATTTATGCTTTACTAACCGCCCTCATAATAACCCGACCTCTGGGAACAAGCCTAAACCTACCCCATACCCGCTGGGGAAAAACCCA
>JAHAWU010000125.1 GCA_018383815.1 Candidatus Jordarchaeia archaeon
AACCGCATGGAAAACGTTTGGAGCCACCTGGGTGGAACGAGGGGTTTCAACCTTCTGGTGGCGGCGCTTGTGAGGTTCACGCTGGGAATCGGAGGACTGATAGAAATCACAACAAAAGCAGCCCTATCATCACTACAATAAGACAGCGTGCCCAGAATTAAAGTTCTGGGCTTTCTTGTCGAGTTTTTGTAAAACTTGTGGAGTAATTTTGTTATTGATGATAGATTTTTGTTCTTCGTCCTTTATTTCCATTTATGGGTTTCTTACTGTCCTTCTTCTTAGGTTGGTTTCTTTTTCTTTTCCTTTCCCTTTTTTCTTTTCTTTATTTGTTCTTCACATTCTTTGATGAGTCTCTGGACTTCTTTGTCTTGCCGAATTTTTCTGTCCACTTTGTTGATTAGCTCTAGAATCAGTTTTGCGTTTTCCCTACTTTCTTTGGAAATAGGTTCCAGTGTCCAGCACACATGGTAGTTGAGGTTTTCGTCTTCTGAGAGTAGATTGATCAGTTGTGGGACTAGATGGGAAAGGTCTCTATATCGTGCCAGAACGGCAATATTCTGAAGCCCCACTGCCTGGATTGACGCTTTGTAGTATTTCGATTCCCCAAAACCAGGGTCATATTCATATGTGTAGCCGTGTTTGGAGAGGGCTAATTCGCTTGCCACCTGAACTATTTCGTCCAAATGCTTTTTTCTCCTTTTCACAATTTTCTCCAATTTTTCCCTAATGTCGTAGGGGACGTGGATGAGGTCAATTACTCCCGCGTTACCCAGAGAATAATCGACCAAGAAGCTCAGGGCTTCTACCCTAATTACTGGATCTTTATGTTTCAGCAGCAATTCGCTGATGCTGCTCCAATCATCCTCTTTTGCAAAATGCATGGCCAGTGACTCAACCATGTACTTTTTCAAATGCCACTCCGGAGACTCCTCCTTCACAACATCTGTAAATTCTTCTATTATTGTGTTGTAGCGTCCCTTAATTTCCCCTAATTCCTTGGTTACCGTTTCCAGGCTCTCTCCTCTCCCCTTCTCGCTTGGCTCATTGGGATAAGGGTACCTACCTTCCATAAAAGCGACTTTAAGTTTTCCAATTGGCTGGGGAAAAGTGCCAGGAATCTCATTTATAATTCCTTCCAGGAAGTGTATCACAGTTAGGGGGGGATAACGGCGAATCAGTATATCGTTGGAGGTGGGATCCATAAAGTGCTCCCCCTCATCCACATAGTGGTTAAAATAGTAGTAGGTTCCACACTTTGGACATTTAAGTAACTTCACTGTGTTTGAGGAGTACTGATGTTCCGGCTCCAAATTGAATAGAAGGACGACGGACAGCTGGTTGAGTTCAGCGGGTACTTTGCCCTGACCAACATGCTCCAGGTCTAACTCTTTTTTTTGGGGAAGGTTCCTACAAATGGGGCAATCAATTATTGAACCATATTCTTTCGATTTCTGCGAATCAGTCATGAAAAATGCACCAGGCATAAATGTTCCATGAGGTTGGTGATGTAGATTAGTTGGGCTTCGCCTCAAAGAAGGAGCGTTTGTAAAGCTCATTTCTCGGTTTAGAGACCTGGCAGGGAAATAGGGACAAATAAATCTACATCGCCCATGAAGTCATCACATGGTATTATTCCCCTTTTTAAACTTTTAAGTATTTTGTGGTTGGTTTTCATGCGTATTTTGGTGAATGTTCTGGGTTATCTTCCAACCAGAGAAGTCATAAGATTCGTTAGCGAGATAAGCCCCCGACTTCCAGTGCAATGGTATTAAGGAAGTAGGGCTATGCGGTATGGCTTGATTCCACATCAAAAAGTGGGTTTTCAATGTGGTGTTTTACCTGGCGGGTAAGAAATCGTAAAAATTTTTTATCATTGGTTATATTGGTCTCTACGAAAAAGGAGGACGAAAACGCCTTTTTTAAGAAAAGAAGACTATATTAACCCATTTTCTTTAGGGAAAACAAATGTCAAAAAACTTTTCAAAATTATACGGGAACCCGAAAATAGATTGGAGGATCATGTGAATCTACACAAACTATGGGAACGCAGAAAAAGAGTTCGGGCTTAATGCCGTTGGACTTCCAGTTGCTGGGGGTGTCAATCCATTTCCCGTGTTTCTATCGAAGCTCTTTTTAAGGCATCTGCACGTACCAAGTCATAGGCTTTTGATAAAATATGGGTGATATTGTGTCCTTCTACTGTAAAGGGAACATCTCCCAGCCTTTTTAGGATACTTTTGTCAACAGCGCTTTTTGTTGTGAGATTAAAGGTAAGGGTATCCAGGTTTTCTCCAGCATCCCAGAAGGTGTCTAGACATTCTTCAAGTGAGGAAAGCGCGTCTTTTTCCACTAGAACAGTTTTTGGTTCAGGGAGGCGTTCCTGGTGTAATGTTTCTACACGCTTTTCTCTGAGGGTTTCTATGATTTCCTCTTTTGTTCGTCCCCTTAGTTTGAATATTAGAAAAGGATCTTCGTCAAAACGTTCTGCCAACAAGTAATAGACGGCTGCAATGTGTTTGCATGGGTTGGCTATATCGGGGCATGAACAATCTGTGTTGAGCTCGTCGTGTGATTTTGGGAAAAGTGAAACTTTAACTTCCTGGAATGCTTCCTCTATGTTTTTTGGCATCTCGCCAGAAAGTAGCTTGGCTGCGAATACTGCCTGTGAAGCCATGGCGTTTGTCACTTTTTCCCAGTCTTGGTCTGATATTGGTTGGAGTTTGATTGTCACATTGTAGGGCTCGGGTCGTGAGCCTTGAACCTTAGCTTTAACAATGCCGGGCTTAACGTCTATGGAGAGTACCTGCCCTCTACGGGCATAGTTACGGCCACGTGCAAGTCTTGAACCTATTCCAAAGGATTCAAGAACTCCAACCCAGCGTTTGGACCACCAAGTTTCGCCAATGTCGCCCCGCTGGCTTTTAGCTTTTATACCATTCTCGACGGGTATTGGCGAGGACTGATAATAATCGTAAAAGTAGCCGTCATAGTATGGCGAATAGTATCTTTTTCGTCCCATTTTTTATTCTCCCACCATTTTGCGGTTAAGGGCGAATAGCTCTCTGAGCTGTTCAGTTGAAAGTTCTGTAAGCCAAGTTTCGCCGGTGCCGACGATTAAGTTGGTTAGCTCTTTTTTCTGCTCAATCATTTGGTCTATGCGCTCCTCTAGGGTTCCCACACAAACAAATTTGTGGACTTGTACATTTCTCGTTTGCCCAATGCGGAAGGCTCTGTCAGTTGCTTGGCTTTCCACTGCGGGGTTCCACCATCTGTCAAAGTGGAAGACACGGTTAGCGGCGGTTAGGTTGAGTCCCAGTCCACCAGCCTTAATTGAGAGGATGAAAATAGGCGGGCCGCGTTTCTCGTCTTGGAACCGTTGAATCATTATTTCACGCTGCCTTTTGGGTGTTCCACCATGTAGAAAAAGTGTTTCGCAGTCCAGTGTTTTTTGGAGATGGTCGTGGAGCATGGCTCCCATCTCCGCGAATTGGGTGAAAATTAGTGATTTGTCCCCTTCAGCCAAGGCCTCCTCAAGCATCTCTTCCAAACGTGCAAGTTTTCCTGAGCGGCCAGGTAGCTCACTGCCATCGTGGAGGAATTGCGCAGGGTGGTTGCATATCTGTTTGAGTTTCAACAATGTGGATAAAACCAGTCCCTTACGCTTTATTCCCTCTGAAATTTCTATTTTTTCCATCATATCCTCAACCACAGCCTCGTAAAGTGTAGCCTGTTCCCGAGTGAGGTTACAGAACACTTTCATCTCCATCTTTTCCGGAAGGTCCTTAATTATTGTCTTATCGGTTTTTAATCTGCGAAGGATGAAAGGTTGAACCAGCCGTTTAAGCGCTTCCGCCCGATTTGGATCGCGATACTTCTCTATGGGTAGGGCGTACTTGGCGTGGAAATCCTTCACTGTTCCCAAGTATCCCTTATTGAGAAAGTCCATAATGGACCAGAGTTCGGATAGTCGGTTCTCAACTGGTGTGCCCGTAAGGGCAATTTTGTGTTTAGCTTTGAGCCTTTTTATTGCCTGCGTCTGTTTCGCCACATTGTTTTTAATGTTCTGCGCTTCATCCAGAACTATGCACTCCCACTCAATTCTAGAAAGAGTTTCCTCGTCGCGATGCGTTAACGAATAGGTGGTAATAACAACATCATGTTTTCTGGCTTCTTTTTCAAAATCTCGGCCAGAGAGTCTGTCTAGGCCATGGTGAACCATAACCTTAAGTAAGGGTGCGAAGCGTTGGAATTCCCTGTGCCAGTTCCCCACTATGGACATGGGGCAAATGATAAGCGTGGGGCCGCGTTTAGACCTATCCGACTCGCCATTGTTTCCGTATAGTATGAGGGCTATAACTTGTATTGTTTTGCCTAGACCCATATCGTCTGCCAGGCATGCTCCAAGGCCGAACTGTTTTAGGAAGGCAAGCCATGAAACCCCCCTGAGCTGGTAGGGTCGGAGTTCTCCCCTAAATGTTGTGGGTGTTTTAATCGTGGAGAGTTTAACAGGGTTAGAGAGTTTATCGAGGAAGTCTTTAATCCACCCATCGCCTTCTATTTCAACCACTGGTAGGCCTACTTCAGACTCTTCCTGCCCCAACCCAATGCGCAGCGCCTCTCCCAGCGTCATTTCACCGCCACCCCCCCTCCCCTTGAAATACTTGATGGCCCTTTCTACCTCCTCGGGACGCAGCTCAACCCATTGCCCACGCACCCTAACTAGAGGAACCTTCAGGTTGGCTAACTCCTCAAACTCCCTGAGTGAGAGTGTCTCACCACCCAATGAAATCTTCCAATCGTAAGATAAGATGGAGTCCATGCCTAGAATTCCCGAACCTATTCTGGGTCCCGATGCCTTTTTCAGCGTCAGTTTAACTCCTAAGCGGGCTGCCGGCTTTTGCCACCATGAGGGTAGGAGTACTCCAAACCCACTCTGCTTCAAAAGTGGGGCGTACTGGCGTAGAAATGTGTAGGCATGTTCACTGCTCAGTCTCAGCTCCATTGGGTGGGCTGTTTTGAGGCTTTCTTCAAGCATGGGGAAGAGGCGTGAGGCCACGCCGAGGTCTGCGAGGAGGCGTTCCTGAGGATTTTCAAATTTGCGTTTGAGAAATGTGAGGACTTTTGTGCATTCCCTCCAAACCTTATCTGCGGGAACAAGAAGACTTGGGTCGTCTCTGGCTTGAAGATGGAAACTGATTCGCCAACCCGAATCTTTTCCACCGTCTTCTCCGGGGGGCTCAAGCCTGAAACATGTGCGGAATGGAGCATTCGGATCAACAAGTTGACTTTTGTCAAGCCAGGACCGTATCTCCTTGGAGAAGACTCTCAGCTTTTCTACGGGCAAATCAAGTGTTGAGTCTTCTGAGGAGAGGGCTCGCAGCCATTGTTCCGGCAAAGAGGCTTCTTCTCGGGAGCGTTTGCTGGGTGGAAGTAGTGTTGAGGAAGATAGGCTTGCCCGCACAAAAGAGTCTACGGTTTGATTTAGAAAATCTAGTATGATGTCCCAAGATGTTTTGTTCCCTTCACATGCACGGCAGATTGGGGGCATGGCCTTTGATAGCAGGTTCATCTTTTCAAGGTCTTCTTCTGTGAGCTTCACTTCCCAGGCGGCTTTGAAAACGGTGGCTCCATTACGTTGACTCTCCTGTATTGTGGGTGCAAAGCTCTGATTGAGGAGGATTTCGAGTGAGAATTTTGCCACTTCTGCCCAGAAACGTAGTGAACTGCTGAAGGCTACTCCATGAGGGGGATGGGTGGGTAGGGAGAGGAGGAAGTCTAGGGCGAGGTTGGGGTGGAGAGCCACCGTGTTTATTTTCCATGGTGTCAGATTGGTTGCTTTTTCATAAACTGGTTTTTCTCCCAAAATTAGCTCTGGGGAGGGCAGAGGTGCCCTTGGTGTGGATGGCAAGAAAATTGTCAGGTTTTCGCTACTGGTTCTCTCAGCGATTAAGCTTCCGGACAGTTCACCTATTGCTTCAACAAGCTGGTCGCTGGATAGTGTAAAGGGGTGCTGCTGATTTTTTCCCCTTCTGGTTTGGGCTCCTTTGTCTTTGAGTGATTCTGCTGCCTTATGTGAAGATTCCGCCCACATGTGGAGTTTGCCAGCATCAAGGGCGCACCAAATTGCGTGTAGCACTATCAATATTTTCAGCCCTCTTTTTTTCTGAAGGTTCTATAACTATTGGCGGATTTCTTTTTTTGGTTGTCTCACCTTCTTTCTTGGTAGGATGAGTCTATTTGTGCATGTTCTTTTCTTCTGGCGATTTGAAGTGTTTGAAGACCCCTTTTTCAACACTGGTCTCCTAACTCCATAAGTGCCGCGTTTATTTGAATGCTTCATAAGGATCTTTTCGGTTAATTAGGTTTTTCCTGTATTTAGGTTTTTGGTGTGGCTTGGCTGTTATTATTTTTTCTCTTTTAGTTGGAATATGTAGACGAAATCCTTTTTTTCTGGCGGGACTATGTTTTGAGCGTTCCTCTCGGTTTCTTCCCTTGTTGTTCCGCTAGCAATGATTTCATCTTCTAGTATGGCGAACCATCCTTGGGTGACGCCGATTTCACGTAGTCTTTTTCCAATTGTTCTGGCTTGTATTTTGCCCATTTCTTGGTGGTAGATTTTTAGGAGGCTTTGGTTCTTATTGATTAGCTCTTCTATTTCTTCCCAGTACCTCTCGCGGTTGCTTTCACTTTTTAGATAGAATTTCAGTTTTTCAATGTCACTTTTCTCTTCTTTGGCTGAGAATGGGAGTGAGGTGATGATGCCGAACCTATGTTTAGCTTCCTGGTACGCTTCATTAAAGCTGCGGCGAATGCCGCCGCCAAAAATTATGTTGTAGGGCACAAGGAGGCTATCGTATATAATTTTACCTTTAAAGGGGAGGAGAACTGCCTGGGTCATTATTGGCAGGTGGGGCCCAAGAACCTCTTCAAGTGGAGATTTAAGCCCAAGAACCCCATAAGCCTTTGGTTGCTCGGCAATATCAAGGAAAATGGTGTATTTCTCCAAATAGCGGTAAACAATGAATTCACCTTTAACAAAGTTTTTCCAGCTGAGAATTATGTTCAACTCATCTTTTGAGAATTTGTATGGGTTCTCCCTAACAAATGAATCGATCAACTCGGGATGCTCAAACAGCTTATCTCTAAACGCAACTATTTTCTCCAAATCTCTGAAATCTTCTGGGGACTCCACACCACTTGCAATATTAAACTTCTTGTTAACATAGATAAGTAAAGGGTGATACAACTTGTAGAATAGTTCAACATCTTCCCTACACAGATTCATTCTTAACCCTCATTTTCCAATTATTTTCCTCCTCCCTTTTGAATCTATTGTTGAGGAAAAATTCGGCGACATGAAATTGTTCGATTCCGCATCCAAAATGAGCGCTAAAAAAAGGGCTTCTTCTATTTAGAAACCCAAAACGAAACGGAGCATAACATTCTTACACCAATGAACCAACTCTGCTCTTTAGATTTTATCCTTTGGTTTCTCCTAAAAGAAGGTGCTTGTGTAATGCCGGCTTTTCGGGGATATGTTTTTGGATGGATTTTTGGCTTGTTTGGTTTTCGATATTAGGGGAATTTATACATGAGTGAACTTACTAAAAGAACACGTGGGCCATGTATGCTTTTATTGGATGGGTGTTAGCATGGTGGGTGTTTTTTGGGTGTAGTCTATGGTTATGGCGTAGATTTGTGTTTTGGGTATTTTCCCGTAGAGGATTAGGGTTCCATCTATTTTGTCAAATTTGAGGTAGACATCTGTGAATTGGGTGAGAACCTGTTGTTCTTTTTGGGAGTAGTAGAAGACTCCTATCACTGCTCCTAGGAGTTTTAATTGGTTGACCCAGAGACTGAGGACTTTGAAGAAGTTCTGCTGTCCGTAGCAGTAGCTCACCACGTCGCTGCTTATTCCCACGAAGAACATCTTCTTTCCAGTGTTTTTTAGGAGTTCCTGGGCTACTCCCCTTATCTGGTCTATGTCGTCCCGGAAGTCTCTTCCTTCCAGGTAGTGGACGTTTTCGGGTTTATCAACGCTAACATCTATGCTGAACTTTGCGTATTGGAATATGTGGACCAGCTTTTTGAAGTTGTCAAATAGGGCGGGGTTTTCCATTATGGCTTTTCTTAGGGTTTTTATGTCTAGGAAGGAGAAGCTTCTTGAGGGAACCAGTATCGCGGGAATCCCGCGGCTTAAACCACTTACATAGAAGGGGGTGAGGGTTTCTATGTGTTCAAGGCCTATTCCCTGGCTTAGCTCCATCACGTTGAGACTACTTCTTTTTAACCCTCCGTTGAGTGCCTCATCCAATTCGGGAATTGTTGTGGGAATAGTGTCTGTCTCAACCCCGCCGATTTGTGTTTTTATTTCTCTGGGGGGTATGCTGTGATAGGAGTTTTTGAAGTATGTGAATCTTCCACCGGCTAGGGTGAAGAGGTAGAGGGGGTGTTTGATTTCTGCTCCCCTCATCTTTTCTACAAGTATTTCCCTTAGGATACGGTCTTCCAGAAACCTTTTCCTGAGTGTCACCACTCCGTCCACTAAGGAGTCTAGTTGGCAATCAGACTCTGTTTCGGACACCATAATGACGCTTGTACCAGTTTTCTCCCCCATTTCCAATAGGATATTCTCCAAGCCAAGGTCGCCTTGTGGCAAGTTGGTATTTGATTTTAAAGCGTCTATGCTGTCGACAATCAAAATCTTATTTTTGCCCCTAACTATTTTGGAGTAGACCTCCTCCATAAAATCGGGTTTAGCTAAACCTTCAGAGGGTTGCTTATCACTAGTTTTTGGAGTGTCTGGTGTTAATTTTTTGGCGGCAACAATAATATTACTCGAGGGTATGGTCTCCCTAATCCAAGGATAGAACTTATAAATTTTCTCCAGGGAGAGGCGTGTCGACACATATACGCTCTCGCGAGGGGCTAGGGCTTTGGCCAGCTCCAGAGCCAAGGTAGTTTTACCCGTACCAGGAGATCCTTTTATGTGGAGGGAACCTTCCTCAAGGTTAAGGGCCCACACCAGTTCCTCAGGCACCCTCGACACTTCCATTTTCAAATCAGCCTGCATAATTTTTAATCCTCCCTATATAGAAAATATACTACTTACATATATAATCGACCCCATTGACAGAAATAAAAGTGATCCTCGATGCACACTCCCAAAAAGGGGCTTGTCCTAATAGAATTTTTCAAATATTTAAGGATAACCCCACTATAAAAAACACATTCTGACAAAAAAATAAAGCGTTCAGGCTATCCCAATGATGGGGAGGAGAATTAGGTTTTTATCTTTAAGATGTAGGACTTCTTTCCTTTTCTCCTTGTTGTCTTTGACTTTTTCTAATTCGCTTATTACGCCTTTGCTTTCAATTTCGGTTGGAACTAATACGGGGGTTATCGCTCTGCCACTGTATATTTGAGCGAGCATTGCCATTGCTGCTGACATGGTTTTTCTGCCGCCAGCCATATCTAAGATAGATATCTGACTTTTTATCTCCCCCCATCTTAAACGAAGAAGCCAGTCTAACAAATTCTAAATGGTCTTCCTGAGTCACAACATCTGTATCGGTGATGAAGTACCAAGGATTGAATTCTATTCGATTGTGATAGTAATCTTTGACACTCCCCACTGCTATAAGTCGCAATGGCATTAAGTTTAAGGCAGTAGGGCTGTGTGACATTAATTGATTCCATGTCGAAAAGGACTATAAAATTGGTTTTTTACCCCGGTGGAACCCGAAAATAGGTGGAAGAATCGCGAATATACACAACTGCAGGATTATAAATAGAAGAATTCCCCGCTTAACTTATTGCCATTGGGCTATAAGTCGGGGGCTTTCTCGCCAAAGATTGGTAACAAGTATGAAGCAGAATTGTGAAAACTATTTTTTCTTGCAAAACAGGTTCTTTAGCGACAGGAATTAAGTGTCAAAACATTACGGCACAGGAATTCAGGATGTTTTTTAATTGCGAAAATAGTAAACATTATATACTTAGTATACCATGTTACTCATTGGGTATTTGGAATGTATACCACGATAAAAATTCGGAAAGAGACCGCACGTAGGTTAGCGAAACTAGTTGGTAAACTAACTAGTGAGCGGGAGAGAAAAGTTTCTTATGACGATTTGATTAATCATCTGATTGATGTTGCCACCGGTGAGGAGGTTTCGCCTAAGAAAGGGCAAAAGGAATTAAGTTATGCTACCAGAAAGCTGCTGGAAATGATGGAACACCCAGTGGGGGCGGGGCCTGAGGATTTCAGGGAATATGATTACAGTGATATTGAAGGCTAGCGATATGAATGTTATGATAGACACGGAAATTTGGAGCTTCTCGCTTAAAGTTCCTATCCGAGAAAAATTTGGTTCCCAAGAAGAATATAAAAAAGCCCTTGAAGTCCACGCGAAGGCAGCGACCACCATAAAGAATACCCTGCTCAATGATACAGTTTACATGTCCTTGCACCAAGTTTCAGAGTTATACCATGTGTTATCTTTTAGAGGCACAAGGTTATCTCCACAGACTGTTAGAAACTATTTGGAGAATATAATGGATTCTGATGAAATAGTTAAGGTTGAAGTAACAAAGAAGGATTTGATAGAGGCTATGCAGCTTAGCGATCAGAGTGAAATTCACATATGGGATTTTCTATGTTTCGTCCCAGTGAAAAAGTACATCGATGCCGTGTACACAGTAGACAAACACTTTACACACGAAGTTTTTAAAAAATTTAACATAAAAATAATGAATCCCCTTGACTTTTGGACACAAATATAGACGCCTCTTGCAACTTTTATAATGAAAGAAAAATAAAAATACTTTAATCCTACAATAAATTTCGAGACAAGGAGACCTCAATTCACCCGGATTTCAACGTTCTCAGGGAGAAAACGAAGACACGGGAAAAAATCCATGACAAATCCACCTTGCCCACAAGATGGTTAAGAATAACATTTGGTGTCAACAAAAGCTTTCAAATCCCCCACTCGTCTTCTACCTCTTCAAGCAGACCCTCAAGATTCACGCCCCTAAATTTTCCACGAAGCTTTTTCACGTTATACTCACGCAGTACCTCTCTTTCAAGTCTTTTAACCACCTTATTCGAATCCACTTGTTTTAGGATCTCTTATGGAATCTCGATTTTAAGAGTAACCTCACCCATCACCAACATACCTGAACAATTATACGCGTGACGCTCACAAAATAAGAATTTTTGTGGCTGGCCTACTAATGTTCATCCATGAATGTCTTAGACATTCCTTCAAGCGAGGAAATCTGCTCCAAGCTCTTCAAGGAGATCCGGTGGAAAAACGCCTATACTGCCCCAGATGCGGCTCAAGAAGGCTGAAGGGGCATGGAAACTACGGATAGGAACTCAAACGCTACAAGTGCAAAACGTGTAGAAGAACCCTAAAACGACAAGACCGGAACCATATTCCAGCACTCCCGGCTAAAGCCTGAAGGGAATGGTTTGCACCAATCTTCCTCCTCTTCCTAGCCCTTGCAAAACTCCCTGGCTCTTGAGCCTCAAGCTGGCTCCTGGGCAGAAGTTACATGACCATCTTTAGGGCTCTTTAGAAAACTCATACTCCGCATAGGTGAGGAGGTGCAGCCCGTAAAGATGAGTGGGGCTGTGGAATGTGACGAGCTCCACGTGACTGCTTGTCTCAAAGGGAGGAACAACAGCCAGCGCATCAAGCGTTTTGGTCGAGAACCTAGGAGTAGGAGCTTAAAGAGGCGGGGACGGTGAACCTGGACTATAGATTCGGATAAACTGGGTTTTTTCTGGTTGATCCTGCTTTTTGTAGCGTTTCTTGTGGGGCTGAGGAAAAAAATGATGTAGGAGAACGACACGTATAAAGGG